>NZ_PSXZ01000017.1:0-29020 GCF_002931375.1 Pseudoclavibacter sp. RFBJ3
GGGCGGGGCGGAGCTACGCGGCGGGGTAGGTCATGAGGTCGCCGGTGAGCGGCACCTGCTTGGTGCGCGCTCCGGCGTTTGCCTTGTCGACCTTGTAGGCCTTGCCCTGTTCGCCGGCGTCGAGCGCGGCCTGCGAGGTGACCTGGCCGTCGAGCGTGAACGTGTCGAAGACGAACGGCAGTCCGTTGGAGGCGAGGGGGTTCGGGGAGTCCATGACATGGAAGTGGAGGTGCGGGGCGTCGCTGTTCCCGCTGTTGCCGAGCAGCCCGAGGCGGTCGCCGCGGGCGAGCTGCTGACCGACCCGGAGCTCGAAGGGGTTGCCGGTCTTGAGGTGGGCGTAGAACGCGTAGTTGCCGCCGCCGATGTCCTGCACGACGTAGTTGCCGCCGTATTCGTCGAGGGTGAGGGTCGGGCCGGGGGCTGTGCCGGCTTTCTGCTCGGCGCGGTCGCTCGTGATGGCGACGATGGGGCCGTCGGCGACGGCGATGACGTTCTCGCCGAAGCCGGGGTAGCCGCGCGCGTTGTCGCGGGAGTCTTCGTAGAGCCGCATGGTGGGGGTGAGTTTGACGTAGTCGATGGCCCAGCGTTCTGGCGCCCAGTAGGCGCCGTTGATGGGGCTGACGGCGCCGCGGTGGGCGGTGAGGCCGCAGCAGCCGTTGGCGTCGAGCCAGCCGCTGCCGGTCAGGGGCGGGCCGATGACGGCGATCTCGCGTCTGTCGACGGCGACGGCCTGCGTGGTCTCGGCGATCGTCTTCTCGTAGAGCGGCGGTTGCGCCTTGGGCATCTCGACGGTGACGGTGTGGTCGATGAGGTCGGGCACGTCGGTGTCGGATGCGATGGTCGCGTCCATCCACACGGTCGCGTTCTGCCCAGGCCCGAGCTCGACGCCGCCTCCGTCGGTGGCACCGGCGACGCGCATCACGTCGTCGAGGTCGTCGCCCTCGAGCTCCTGCAGCACCGTTCCGCCACTGCTCGCCTCGACTGCCTGGATCTTGACCTTCGACGGCGACCCGTTGGTGAGCTGCAGCTCGTAGGCGAGGTGGATGCGCTCATCCGTGCCGAGCACGGGGATGGGCGCGGCGAGGGCGGAGACGACGACGGGCGTGAACTGCTCGCCGCTCGCCGCCGGAGGTGCTGCGGCTGATGGGGTCTCGGTGACCGCGGGAGGCGCATCCGCCCCGATCGTGAGGGCCGGGCTCGCCGAGCAGGCGCTCAGCGACGCGAGCGCAGCCGCCGCGAGGACCGCCGCGCAGACGCGCGCTCCCCGTGCGGTGATGCCGGTCATGGGCTGAGTTTAGGCTCGCACAGGGAGGCTCGCCAGGCATGCCGATACTTACAGGCGGGCTGTCGAAGGTGATCCCCGTCCTACCGCACCCGCCCGGGCCCACAGGCATCCTTTTGCTTGCCATGGGGGTGCCCGGGCCTCGCAGGGTGCCACAGCGCCCCGAGGCCTCGCTCCGTCGGTTAACCTCGACTTCATGGACGGATGCTGTCGTGATCGCGAAGAGTGAGGATGTTGCGCGGCACGCCGGTGTGTCGCGGGGCGCGGTGAGTCAGATCCTGAACGGACGGGGGCAGCGATTCTCGGAGGCCACGAGGGAGCGGGTGCTCGCCGCAGCTGCTGAGCTCGACTACCAGCCGTCGGCTGCCGGTCGGGCTCTCGCAAACGGATCGAGCGACTTCGTCATCGTCTTGGTCCCGAACACCACGTTCGGCAGCAACCTGCAGGGCCTCTTCGAGGGGGCGACCAGCGTTCTTGCCGAGCACGGGCTCACCCTTGTCCTCCACCTCTCCACCGAGTCGGCGGCGGCGCTCGGCCGCCTCGTCGCGGGGATCAAGCCCCGGGCCGTGATTTCCTTGGTGCCCTTCGGGGAGGAAGAGCGGGCGCTGCTCTCAAGCCGCTCCATTGTCGCCATCGATCCCTCGCTGCAGACCCGCGACACGACCGACCTCGAGATCGGTCGGCTGCAGGCCCGCCACCTCATCTCGAGAGGTTTCGACGTTCTGGCTGCGGCCAGCCTGACCGACCAGCGACAGGACCCGTTCGGCCATGGCCGCATCGAGGGCATCCTGGAGGTCTGTGCGGCCGCAGGTCTCGCGGCCCCGCTCGAGCTGCACCTCGGTATCGATCTCGACGAGGCGACCAGGGTGCTGGACACTCTTCCCGAGGGGCGAGTGGGCATCGCGTGTTACAACGACGACGTCGCGCTCACGCTCCTTTCGGCTGCCCGCCGAGCCGGCAAGTCCGTCCCCGGCGAGCTGGGGCTGATCGGCATGGACAACACCGTGCTCTCGCAGGTCTCTATTCCGCGACTGACGACGATCGCGTACGACCTCTCACAGACGGCGTCGACCATCGTCGCGGCGGTCGTCGAGGGCCTAAGTCTCCCGAAGCAGGACGATCTCATATCCCAGACGCCGACCTTCGAGCTCAACATCGGAGAAAGCACCTAGGCAGCGTCCGTACCCGCCAACGCCGAAGCGGCCGGTTCGTAGCCGACCGCTTCAACGCCCACGGGCAGCCCGTGCAGCGCGCATGCTGCACGAAGCGAGCTACTTCGTGGGAACCTGCAGGCTCGTCGTCGGCAGCTCGGCCCGACGCCCCACGGTGATGGGGATGATCGCGATCGCGCCGAGTATCGCGAGTATCGCGCCACCGAAGTACACCGATGCGTACTCGCCGCCGAACGTGGCCAGAATCAGACCAGCGACGAGGGGCCCGAAGGCCTGCGGCACTGTGGATCCGAGCTGGAGGATCCCGAGGAAGCGCCCATTCTCATCCTCTTCGCGCGGCAGGACGTCGAGTGCAAGGGCCTGGTCGACTGCACCGTAGACACCGGTCGCGAGAGCGCTGATGGCGTTGCCGATGAGGAACATCGGGATGCTCGTCGAGAGCGCCGTCACTACGAGGCCACCGGCCATGATGAACGCCGCCGCGATCAGGAACGGCTTCCGAGTCCCGAACTTGTCGGAGAGGATGCCCGAGCCGATGGCCCCACCGACGCCGGCACCGACACCGAGGATGCCCGCGATCCCCAGCATCCCTGCCACCTCGAGCGGCTCAAGCCCGAAGCGACTTGCGATGAAGTACACCGTGTAGAGCGACGAGAAGGAGAGCGCGAAGAAGATGAGCGCCTTGCTCAGCCAGACCCAGCCAAGGTTGGGGTAGCGGCGAGGGTTGAAGACCATCCCGACGAGCAGCTTGCGTGCTTCGACTGCCTTGCTCGTGACGACGGGCTTCTCCGTGCGGGCATCGTCCTTCATGCGAACGAGGAACACGATTGACCCGAGGAACGCGAGGATGGCCGGAATCGCGAACATCGCGAGGCCGTTCGAAGAGAGCGCTCCTCCGACCAGGACTCCCGCGAGCGGCGCCATCTGGCTGATCGCTCCGGTGATTCCCAGCACCTTGCCTCGCTGGTTCTCTGGAAGCTTGTCTCCGAGGTGGGCCAAGGTCATCGACGATGCGGCCGTGTATCCGACGTACGCCAGCGTCCATCCGACAACCACGATGGATGCGTTCGGTGCTAGGCCGACAGCCAGCGAGCCGACGAGGCCCAGGGTAAGACCGGCGATCATCCAGGGGCGGCGCCGTCCCAGCCTCGACCGGGTTCGGTCGCTCAGCGCTCCGATGAGCGGCGTCAGGACGATGGCGAAGATTCCGGGGATGCCTGCTGCGAGTGCGAGAGCGGAGTCTTTCGCATCCGGTGCCACCTGCTCCACTCGAATGGCGAGCGAGAAAGCGATGGGGGTGACGAACGCGATGTAGATCGCGAACCATCCGATGTACAGCGCCCAGAGGTACCCCTTGCCGAATGGGGCGAGGTTGTCCGGGGTCGAGTCGTCCGAGCCGACGACCGCTTCAGCGATCTGCGCGGCGCCGACCTCGACTGCGGCCAGCTGGTTCGAGGGGAGATCGATCGACGCGATCCGTTCGGCTTCAAAGTCGTCTGTCGTCATGGAGAACTCCGTTGTTCGGGTCCGTGCCTGGTGCTCCCAGGTCACATGCGTCTAAGGTTGGTCGCGTTGGTATCGCGCGTTACCCGAGGTTAGCCACGACGACAAAGACTGTCAATGGCGACCCCGAAAATGCATCCACTCCTTTTCCGGCACGCAAGAACGGACTCGCACATGGCCTTCCCGAACAACTTCCTCTGGGGTGCATCGACGGCGCCACATCAGATCGAGGGCAACAACACCAACAGCGACTGGTGGGCCCGCGAATCGTTGATGCCCGGCATGGAACCGAGCGGAGACGCAGTGGACAGCTACCACCGCTTCCGTGACGACATGCAGCTTCTCGCCGACTCCGGGCTCAACTCCTACCGGTTCGGCATCGAGTGGGCACGCATCGAGCCTCGCCCCGGCCACATCTCCAGGGCAGAACTTGGCCACTACCGACGGATGATCGAGACGGCGCTCGAGCTCGGCATCACGCCGGTCGTGACCCTCCATCACTTCAGCAGCCCCAGATGGTTTGCCGAAGCGGGTGGCTTCCTCGCACCGACCGCCCCAGCCCAGTTCGCGGACTACGTTTCGACCGTCTCGCAGATCCTGGACGGGGTCGACTGGGTGATCACGATGAACGAGCCGAACATGCTGGCGATGATGATCATGCTGCAAGAGCAGATGCGCGCGGGCACGCTCGAGCAGTGGCAGAGTCCTACGACAGAAACGAACACGGAAACGGACAGGGACAGGATCGCCGCCGCACTCCCGGCACCGACGCCGGAGTACGGACAGAAGCTCATCGACGCCCACCATGCAGCCAGGGACGCCCTTCGGAATCGAACGAACGCGAAGCTCGGCTGGACCGTCGCCAACCAGGCGTTCACCGCAACGCCAGGCAACGAACAGAAGCTCACCGAGGTCAGACACGACTGGGAGGACCTGTACCTCGACGCCGCGGCCGGAGATGACTTCATCGGCGTCCAGTCGTACTCGTCGCAGGAGGTCGACGAGAACGGCACAGTGCCGCATCCGGCACACCCGGACAACACGATGGTCGGCACGGCGTACCGCCCCGACGCCCTCGGCATGGCAGTCGCCCACACTTGGGAACGGACGGGCTTGCCGATTCTCGTCACCGAGAACGGCATCGCCACAGAAGACGACGAGCGACGCATCCGCTACACGCGTGAAGCGCTGGCCGGCCTCGACCAGGAGATCCTGAAGGGCGCTGAAGTCAGGGGCTACCTCCATTGGAGCCTGCTCGACAACTACGAGTGGGGCCACTGGAAGCCGAAGTTCGGCCTCATCTCCGTCGAGCGGGACTCGCCGAACTTCGACCGGACCCCCAAGCCCAGCCTCGGCTGGCTCGGCGAAGTGGCCCGCCGGAACGCACTCGACGGTGATGCGGAGTCATGACGCCGAAGAGGACAGCGAAGCGCTGACGCTTCCCCCCCGGCCGACCTCACCAACGAGGCCTGGGCTGCGGATGTCCCGGAATCGGTGACAAGCATCACCGACATCGACGGCAAGTCCTTCATGTATACAGACCTCGCCACCGCCAACACGATTGGCCCGATCTACAACATGGAGGCCATGAACGCGGCCGGTCTCGAGATTCCTACGACCTGGACAGAGGTCCTCGCGTTCTGTGACGACGCGAACGCCGCGGGCAAGGTGCCGTTCGCACTGGGCGCGCAGACACAGTGGGTCACGCAGCTCGTGACATACGCACTCGCCGGAACGCTGGTGTACGGCGAGGACCCCGAATTCGACACGAAGCAGCTCGCTGGCGACGCCACCTTCCAGGACAGCAACTGGCTGAAGGCACTCGACCAGTACAAAGAGATGTTCGACAAGAAGTGCTTCAACCAGGATGCTCTCGGCACCTCGGTCGAGAACCAGTCGATCATGGTCGGCGAAGGCAAGGCCCTGGCCGCTGTGCAGATCTCGACCATCGGATCGCAGATGGTTGCGGCGAACCCCGAAGAGACCCTGAAGCAGGCTCCGCTGCCAGCGACTGATGATGCTGCAGAGACGCGACTGCCGCTCGGGCTGGGCGTTGGCTGGGGCGTCAACGCGAAGGCGAACAACCTCGAAGGCGGCCTCGCCTTCCTCGAGTACCTCAACACCCCTGAGGCCAGCAAGCTGACGGCGAACATCTATGGACTCTCCCCCAACGGCGGAGATGTGGAGACCAGCGAGATCAACGAGCTCGAGATCCCGCTCGTCGAGGAAAACCGGACCGTACCGTTCATGGACGTGACCTGGCCATCCGCAAAGGTGCAGAACCTTCACTTCACCGGTGTCCAGGAGCTCCTCGCCGGCTCGAAGACCCCGGCGCAGGTCTTGACTGAAATGCAGGACGCCTACACCGACGCACTGTAGGACTGGACCGCGTAGCAGGAGCCCCGAGTGAGCGAGACAGCTCGGGGCTCCCGGCGTCTCCGCGCCAGCTAACGGCTCTCGCCCCGCGCGTGCGCGACTCGACGCCTGCAGGACGGATCCGACCAGTAAACACCCAGGGAATTTGCTTAGCTTGAGGTTAATCGTTTTTCGAAGCGAGACACCGATCCGAAGACGCGTCGGTCGCGCGGCCACCGCAAGGTGCGCCCGCTCGAACGCAGACGCCTCGGTATCCGCTGTTCCTGCGACGCGCGCCGACCCCACCCAGCGCGGAGGAATGCCAATGAACAGCCCAAGAGCAGCGAGCAGCGACGACCAGCACATCGACCTCGATGCCGTCCGGCGGAAGTATCGCGAGGAACGAGACCGACGCGCGCGCCCAGATGGAGCGACGCAGTACCGGGCGACGGCTGGGGAGTTCGGCTACTACGCGAAGGATCCGTACACGGAGCGGACCGAGAGGGAACCCAGAGAGGACCGGGTCGAGGCACTGGTCATCGGCGCCGGGTTCGGTGGACTCCTCGCGGCGGCCCGCCTCGGGCAAGCCGGCGTGCAGTCGATCCGCATCATGGACGAAGCGGGCGACGTCGGAGGGACCTGGTACTGGAACCGCTACCCGGGCATCCACTGCGACATCGAGTCGTACGTGTACATGCCGCTCTTAGAAGAAGTCGGCTACATCCCCAAGTGGCGTTACGCCCCCGGTGAGGAGATCCGGCAGCACGCTATCGCCATCGCCGAGCGCTTCGATCTGTACGAGGATGCGATCTTCCAGACTCGCGCCACGAGCCTCGAATGGGATGAAGAGTTCGACGAGTGGCGTGTCGAGACTGACCGTGGAGACCGCTTCCGCGCGACCTACGTCATCACCTCGTCCGGCACGCTGACGCAGCCGAAGCTTCCAGGCATCCCGGGAATCGAGACGTTCCGGGGTCACACGTTCCACTCGAGTCGCTGGGATTACGCCTACACAGGCGGCACCGCCGACGGTGGGCTCACCGGCCTCGCCGACAAGCGAGTGGCCGTCGTCGGCACGGGCGCGACCGGGTTGCAGCTGATCCCGCACGTCGGGCGCGACGTGGAGCAGCTCTTCGTCTTCCAGCGCACCCCGTCGACCGTCGACGTGCGCGACAACCGGCCGACCGACCCGGCCTGGGCTGCCTCCCTGCAGCCGGGATGGCAGCGCGAGCGCATGGAGAACTTCCTCGAAGTGCTTGCGGGAGAGCCGGTGGCGGAGAGCCTCGTGACCGACGGCTGGACGGCCACGACCAATCTGCAGCGCCAGATCATCTCGGGTGCCGTCGACACCAGCCTCAGCATGGAGGAGCGAGAGCTACGCGACGAGCTCGACGACGCGATCACGATGAACCGCCTGCGAGCACGGGTGGACTCGGTGGTCACCGACCCGACGACAGCATCGGCGCTCAAGCCCTGGTACCGCTACATGTGCAAGCGTCCCGGCTTCAGCGACGAATACCTGCAGACCTTCAACCGTCCCAACGTGTCGCTCGTCGACACCGCTGACCACGGCGGCATCACGCGCATGACGGAGACCTCGATCTTCGTCGGAGACGACGAGTACGAGGTCGACTGCGTCATCTTCGCGACCGGATTCGAGGTGGGTGTCTCCGGTGTCGTCTCCGGCACACTCCCCGTTCTCGGCCGTGGAGGCCAGACGCTAATCGAGGCATGGAGTCGAGGCCCGCAGACCCTGCACGGGTTCTCCAGCCACGGCTTCCCGAACCTGTTCCACCTCAGCGGCATCCAGAACGCGAACTCCGTGAACTTCGCGCACATCCTCCAGGAGCAGGCCGAGCACATCGCCGCCGTGATCGCGGCGGGCCGATCTCGCGGCGTTCGATACCTCGAACCGAGCCTCGATGCACAATCCGCTTGGGTCGCCGAAGTCCACGCAACCGCGGCCGACAACCGCGCATTCCAGGCCGAATGCACTCCCGGGTACTACAACGGGGAAGGCACCCGTTCCATTGCCGGGGCGAGCTACAGCCCGGGTCCGGTCGCCTTCCACCGACTCCTGAAGCGGTGGCGCGAGACGAGCATCGGTGAGATCTTCGTCGAGGATGCAGACCGGAGGGCCCGATCCTGGGAGCCCGCGGGCGTGGGTACCCACTGATGGCACGGCGCGCACGCCCCGCGGTCGTCTCCTCGGCCGCGCTCGGTGTGCTCCTCGTCGCCGGGCCCCTCGCCGGATGCTCCGCCGCGGTCGGCACCAGCGAGCCGACGGACGGCACTGCGGTCGGTGCCCAGGCGGTCGAGATTCCCGCCTCCGAGCTCGCGCAGATCACCACCGTGCACGAGGCCACCGGCATGACTCTGCTGGAGGGTCCCACGTTCGGACCGGACGGCGGCCTCTACGTCGTCGATGTGACGGCACCTCCCGGGGCCGCCAAGGTCCTCAGAGTCGACGTGGAGTCGGGTGATGCGACGCAGGTCTACACGGACGACACGAGTGTCCTCACCTCCGCCCAGTTCAGTCCCCTCGACGGGAGCCTGTACGTCACCGACTTCATGGGAGGTCGGGTGCTGACCATGGATGCAGATGGCACGGGCGCGAAACCGGTCTTCGAGGGCGAGGTCGACGGCGCGCCGATGAACCCGGATGATCTCTCCTTCGCTGAGAACGGGACCATGTACATCACCGACGCAGCGGGAGCGCAGGATCCATACTGGGAGCCGACGGGCAGGCTGGTCGGCGTCACCGCCGACGGTTCCGCAGCCACTGTGCTTGCGAGCGACCTCGCATCAGCGAACGGTCTTGCATTCACCCCTGACGAGAGCGGCCTCTGGGTGACACACAACACCGGCAACCAGATCGACTACCTGACACTCACCGACGACGGCATGCAGGTCGCGACCGCACATCCAGCAATGCACGTCGACGCCGGGCTCGCGCAGGTCGACTCCGCGGCCGTCGACGCCGCTGGCAACCTCTACGTGGGCCTGCACAATCGCGCGGCGA
This sequence comes from Pseudoclavibacter sp. RFBJ3, assembly GCF_002931375.1. Classification (NCBI taxonomy): domain Bacteria; kingdom Bacillati; phylum Actinomycetota; class Actinomycetes; order Micrococcales; family Microbacteriaceae; genus Pseudoclavibacter; species Pseudoclavibacter sp. RFBJ3. Next base: position 9,335 of record NZ_PSXZ01000017.1, read on the forward strand.
TCCTCGTCTACGACCCGACGGGGAAGCTCATCGCGGAGGTGACTATCCCTGCAGAAGCGGGTGTCAGCTCGGCGACGAACATCGCCATCCAACCGGGCACCACGAAGGGCTACGTCACCGCGAGCGGAAGCGACGGTGGATTCGTCTACACCTTCGACTCGCTGGCCGAGGGCATCCGTCAATCGAACGGCGGCTGACCGCGACGCGTGAGCCGCGAGTCCTCATCTCGACGTACCTTAGACCTGTGAATGGGCCGAGGGACGAACGGGATGAGCTCGCGGCTCAGGTGCGCGAGCTGAACGTCTCGTTCGAGGAGACCGCACTGCGCACCTTCCTCCCGCCGCTCCTTGACGTGGACCTCACGATCCAGCAGATGAAGGTGCTCACGGTGCTGGTGACGACCGACGCGGGCACGACCGGGGCGAAGCTCGCCACCATGTTCGGTGTCTCCATGGCTTCGATGTCGAAGCTGCTCGACCGCCTCGAAGATCGCGGCATGGTGCGCAGGACCGAAGACGAGCTTGACGCCCGCGCCAAACGCATCACGGCCACCGAACTCGGACGCGCGGCGATGCGAAGCCTCGTCGTCTCCCGCCCCGAGTTCCGCGACGACATCCTCCTCCAGCTCGATGTCGAAGATCTTCGGTCCCTGCTCCGAGGCATGACGGCGGTTGCGAGGACCATGGCCGCGCGCAGTGCCATCTCCGACCCATGATCAGGACACGCTAACCCTGACGGCCACTAACCGACACCATCGTCGTCGGAGGCCCGAGAACAGCCTCAGACCGTGACCCGCTGGGGCGTTTCGAGCAGCTCGTCGTCGCTCCCTGTCGATTCCCGCGCCGAGGGGATGCAAGCAGCCAGGACCGCGGCGATGAGCGAGACGCCGGCGCCGATGATGAGCACCGCTCGGAAGCCGTCTTCCGTTGGGACGACTCCCGCGCCTGCTGGCGTACTCATCTGCGCGAGGACGACGCCGACGATCGCAGCACCGATGGTGGTCCCGAGCGAGCGCATGAGCGTGTTGAAGCCGTTCGCAGCCGCAGTCTCGGTGCGGGGCACGGACCCCATGATGAGCGCCGGCATGGCGCCGTAGGCGAGGGCGACTCCGCTGTTGACGACAAGCGACGTCGCGAGAATGCCCCAGACGCTACCCATAGCCAGGAGGGCGACGCCGTAGCCCACCGCGATCACGGCAACGCCCAGCGTCAGTGTGAACTTCGGCCCCCGCGAGTCGGTGAGGCGCCCGCCGACGGGTGACAGCAGGAGCATCATCAGACCAGCTGGCGCCATCCACAACCCCGCGGCGAGAACCGACTGGCCGAGTCCGTACCCCGTCTCTGACGGAAGCTGCAGCACCTGCGGCAGTACGAGCATGCTCGCGTACATGCCGAACCCGACGAAGATCGACGCGATGTTCGTCATCAGCACGCGGGGGCGCACAGTCGTGCGCAGGTCGATGAGCGGTTCCTTCGTTCGTGTCTCCCAGAATCCCCACAGCACGAAGGTCGCGGCTGCCAGCACAAACAAGCCGATGGTGGCTCCGGACGCCCAGCCCCAGGATGCACCCTGGGAGATCGCGAGAATGAAGGAGACGAGACCGATGCCCAGGCCGATGGCGCCCGGTCCGTCGAAGCGCTGGCCGGCTGCGCCCGCGGGAGTGGACGGGAGGACCTTCCAGATGGCGAGGGCCGCGAGGACGGTGACGCCTGCGCTTCCCCAGAACAGCGCTCGCCAGTTCGCGAACTCGATCACGGCGGCCGCGATGGGCAGCCCGACCGCGCCACCGACCCCGAGCGTGGCGCTGACGGTCGCGATGCCGGAGGAGAGCTTCTCACGCGGGAGCACGTCACGAAGCAGCGCGATGCCGAGGGGTGCCATCCCCATACCCGCGCCTTGCAGCGCTCGACCCGCGATCATGAACTCGACGCTCGGCGCGAGGGCGCACAGCACGCCACCGAGGATGAGTGGCACCGTCGAGATGAGGATCATGCGGCGCTTGCCGAACAGGTCGCCGAGCCGCCCTGCGATCGGGACGACGACCGCGGCCGCGAGCAGCGTCGCGGTGACGATCCATGCGGTGTTCGAGGGAGCCGTCTCGAAAATCATGGGCAGCTGCGCCACCAACGGCGTGATCATCGTCTGCGTCAGCGCCGCGGCGATGCCCGCGAACGCCAGAACCGGAACGATCGCGCCGGACAGAGTGCGTGAAGAGCTCAAGATCAATCTCCGATGTATGCATCATGCAAGTTCTATGTAGGGTGCATATGCATATTACACATCGAGAGTAGGATCATTTCGCACTCGAACCAGAGAATCGCGACCGAGGAGGACAACGATGCAGCGACGCATTGCCGACATCGAGTACCAGCAGATGCTCCTCGGGCGCTTCTCCACCTCGCAGTATCGAGCGGACGACGGACTCGACCGAAGCGCCTATCTCCTCCTCAGCCGACTGCATCTGCAGGGGCCGATGTCGATCGGAGAGCTGAGCACAGCCCTTCGCCTCGATACCTCAACCGTGCATCGACAAACCGGCTCCGCGATGCGCGCCGGCATGCTCGAGCGCATCCCGGACCCTGAGGGTGGCATCGCACGTAAATTCACCGTGACCGAGATGGGCGAAGAACGGCTCCTCAGCGCACGCGCTCGCTCATTGCGCGCATTGGAGCGAATACTCGGTGAGTGGCCGAGCGAGGACGTCAACCAGTTCGCCGACTACCTCAATCGCTTCAACCTGGACATCGAGGGCTACAGCGACCACTCACTGAAGGACCCCACGCACAAGTAGGGGGCTTTGGGTTCACGGAACCCGACGGGTCCGCTCAAGCACGGCTGGAACCGGCACCTCAGCGCATCCCCATACCCACCACACCCAGGCCTTCGCGCAGTGATGCCAGGAACGCCTGATAGCCGTCGTCGGGATCCCAGGTACGGAACGCGGCACGCACGACACCGAGGGCGACCGCAGCAAAGACGTGGGCACGCAGCCCTTCGACACCACGCTCGGCGAGCCAGTTGAGCACGCTCTGCTCGAAGTTCGCATTGGCCATCATGTGCACAGCATCGAGTGACGGCTCTTGATCGATGATGCGCCGCCGCGCGGTGACGAGCTCCTCCTGCAACTCGAGATAGGCCTCGAGGGCCGTGACGAGTGAGGCCCAGGGATCCAATTCCTGGGCCCCCTCCTGCAGGAGCGCCGAGAGCCGTTGCGCCTCTTCCGGATCCGGGTCGAAGAGCACACCGCCCTTCGTCGCAAAGTAATTGAAGAAGGTTCTTCGGGAGACCCCCGCGGCCTCCGTGATCTCGTCGATCGACACAACCGCATAGCCGTGCTGATCGAACAGCGCGACAGCCGTCGCCCGTATGTGTCTCCATCGACGCAGACGGGCCGGCGGGAGGGGGCCGTCGATCAACTGAGCAGCACTGGTCACCCCACGACAGTACGCGTCCGTGTAAGGTGGCGTCGATTGCACTCAGTGCAAAACACGATTCGACAATGGAGTTTCCTCGTGAATAACGGCCAATACGACTACATCATCATCGGCGCTGGCAGCGCAGGCTGCGTCCTCGCCAACCGCCTGTCCGAGGACCCGAGCATCAACGTGCTCGTGCTCGAGGCAGGCGGCGACGACTCGTTCCCGATGATCAGGATTCCGAAGGGAATCGCCTTCACCCTGAAGAACCCGAAGTACGCCTGGTACTACCCAACAGAGCCATTCGGCCCGAACCAGCAGCGTGAGGTCTGGATACGCGGCAAGGTGCTGGGCGGGTCGAGCTCGGTGAACGGCATGGTCTACAACCGTGGCGCCCGGGCCGACTACGACAACTTGGAGAACCTGGGCAACCCGGGGTGGAGTTGGGATGAGATGCTCCGCGTCTACCGGCAGATGGAGGACCACTCTCTCGGAGGATCCGAGCTCCGCGGCCAGGGCGGCCCCTTGAAGGTCGGCGTCCGCTCGGACACCGAACCGGTCGACGAGGCCCTCATGGCCTCCGCCGGCAAGCTGGGCATCTCCAAGGTCGCGGACCTCAACGCCTCTGACGATGAACGCATCGGGTACGCTCCAGCCACCATCTGCAACGGCATGCGAGTCTCCGCAGCGAAGGCATTCCTGCACCCGGCACTCAAGCGTTCAAACGTCACGCTTCGAACCGGCACTCGGGCCACGCGCCTCTTGTTCGATGGAGATCGGGCCGTTGGCGTGGAGGCGATCACGGGCGAGCAGAGTGTGGAATTCCACACCAGGGGCGAGGTCATCCTCTCGGCGGGGTCCATCGCTTCCCCGCAGCTGCTCGAGCTCTCCGGCATCGGCGCGCCCGACGTGCTCAAAGCCGCGGGGATCGACGTGCGGGTCTCGAGCGCACGCGTCGGCGAGGGCGTACGTGAGCACCGGTGCATCCCCCTCCAGGTCAGGTTGAATAAGGACGTCGGCTATAACCGACAGCTCTCCTCGAAGATCCGGCAGGGCGCAGCCGGCGCGAAATGGCTTCTGACTCGCAAGGGGCCGATCGGGACCCCCGCGTACGACATGCTCGCGTTCTTCAAAACGCGCCCGGAGCTGTCGAGGCCGGATGCGCAGGTGCTGCTGACTCCGTACTCCATGGGCATCGGTTCCGGCAGCATCGGCGTCGAGAACCGGCCCGGCCTGTCCATTCTGGGCTTCACCTCGCGTCCGACGAGCGAGGGCACGATCCATGTCACGAGCGACAATCCTCTGGCGCCGCCGCGGATCGATCCCAACTACCTCGCCACGGACCACGACCGCACGAGCACCATCGCCCTCTTCCGCAGGATGCGAAGCATCGTCGCCCAATCCCCCATCTCGAAGATCGTCGCGGCCGAGATCCAGCCTGGCGCGGTCGTCGACGACGACGACGCGATCCTCAGATCAGCGTTCCTCTACGGCGGGACCGGCTACCACGCATGCGGAGCCGTCGCCATGGGCCCGGAAGACTCTGCGCCCGTGGACTCGAAGCTGCGAGTGCGCGGCGTCAGCAACCTGCGCGTCGTCGACGTGTCCGTCATGCCCGCCATGATCTCCGGCAACCTCAACGCCCCCGCGATGGCCATGGCCTGGCGAGCCGCGGAGATGATCCTCGATGAGCGCTGAGGCCTGGGAAGATGGCACTCGGGTGATGGATGCGGTCTACGGAGCAGGGTTCTCCCAGCGCCTGCCCGAAGAGGGTCGCACCCCGCTCCTGCGAGACACCGTCGAGCATCTCTTCGCCGACATCTGGTCTCGACCGGGCCTCTCCATCCGCGACCGCAGGCTGCTCGTCCTGGGCGCGACCGCCGCACTGGGCCGTGCCGACCTCATCCGCATCCAGGCGCTCGGCGGGCTCCGGAACGGGGAGTTCGACGCCGAACAGCTGCGAGAAGCCGCCCTGCATCTCGCCTACTACGTGGGCTGGGGCAACGCCACCGCCGCCAGCTCGGGCTTCGACCAGGCCCTCGCGGACCACGAGCACCTCACGACCGTTTCAGAACAGGAACGGGAACCAGAAGGAGACGACGCATGACCCCTACTGCACCGACAACTGCCACCTCTCAGGGACCACTTGCAGGTGAATCACGCCTGCTCATCGATGGCGAGCTCGCCGACGCCTCGGATGGCGGCACGCTCGAGAATATGAACCCGAGCACGGGAGAGGTCGCGGGCTTGGCCGCGTCCGCTACCGCTCAGGACATGGAGCGTGCCATAGCGGCAGCCAGGCGCGCGTTCGACGAGGGCTCCTGGGCGAACGACCCTGAGTTCCGCAGCCGTTGTCTCATGCAGCTGCATGCGGCGATCAACGATGAGCAGGAACGACTCCGCCGGATCATCGTCACGGAATCCGGCAGCCCGATCTCTCTCACCTACGCCGTCCAGCTCAAGCAGCCGCTCGAGGAGACGAAGTACTGGGCGGAGATGGCGCGCGACTTCACCTACGAGTACGAGTTGGAGCCTCACGAGAACCGCGGCAGGACCTCCCGTCGCATCATGCGGCACGAGGCAACCGGTGTCGTTGCCGCGATCACTCCCTGGAACTACCCGTTCTACCTGGACGTGGCGGAGTCCGTTCCGGCCCTCGCGGCCGGCAACGCGGTGATCCTCAAACCCGCGCAGATCACTCCTTGGAGCGGCCTCGAGCTCGGGCGCCTCGTCGCCGAGCGGACCGACATCCCGGCCGGCATCTTCCAAGTGCTGACGACCACCGACCACTCCGTCACGGAGCAGCTCACGACCGACCCCCGGGTCGACATGGTGACGCTGACTGGCTCAACAGCGACGGGGCGACGCGTGCTGGCTGCCGGCGCCGACACCGTGAAGAAGATCTTCCTCGAACTCGGAGGCAAGTCCGCCCACGTGGTTCTGGAAGACGCCGACTTCGCCACGGTCATTCCCGGCGCGGCCGTCGTCTGCTCACACGCTGGCCAGGGCTGCACCCTCTCGACTCGTCTGCTTGTTCCGCGCAGTCGCTACGAAGAGGCGAAGGCGATCCTCAAGGCCACTTTCGAACGCGTCCCCGTCGGGGACGTCTGGGACATGGGCACCCTGCAAGGCCCTCAAGTGAGCGCGAAGCAGCGAGATTCCATCGTCGAGGCCATCGCGAACGGCGTCGCTGAAGGAGCGACATTGCTTGTCGGTGGCCACGCGATGAGCGACCGCCCGGGCTACTACGTCGAGCCCACGGTGCTCGTCGATGTCGATCCGAACTCCGCGCTGGCTCAGGAGGAGATCTTCGGTCCGGTCTTGTGCGTGATCCCGTACGACACGGTCGACGAAGCCGTCGAGATCGCGAACGCCACGATCTACGGTCTCGCGGGCGAAGTGAGCGGCGGCTCAGAGTCGTCCGCCCTCGCAGTTGCGCGGCGCCTTCGCGCCGGCAATATCTCCGTCAACGGCGGGATGTACTTCAGCGTCTCCACCCCCCTCGGCGGATACAAGCAGAGCGGCATCGGACGCCGCAACGGCGAAGAGGGCTTCCGCGAGTACATGGAGCTGAAGGCCATCGGGATCCCCGCAGCTTGAGGTGCCACCGGGGTCGTGGGAGAGGAGAGTTATGGACCCGCCGCCCCGGTTGGGCAGTCGGGGGCTTCGTTGTCGCTGTCCCTGAGGTCACGTTCCTGGTGAGTTGACGCGTGATACCAACCCCGATAACGTGTCAGGTATCGCGCGTTACCGTGTGGTGTTGGACAGCGACGTTCTGGAGCCGAAATCATGACCCGAGAGACCTTCAACAGCAGCTGGCGCTTCCGCACGAAGGTGACGGCCTTCGCGGAACTCGGCGGCACCGCAGCCTCGAGCTGGACCGACGTCACACTGCCTCACGACGCACTTCTCACGACCGCTCGTGACGCTTCAGCGCCGCGGGGCGAGACGAACGGCTACTTCAACGGCGGCGCCTTCGAGTACACGAAGACGTTCGACGCTCCGGTCGAGCTCCGCGGCAAGCACGTGCTCCTCGAATTCGACGGCGTCTACCGCGACGCGGCCGTCTTCGTGAACGGGAACCTGGCCGGCCAGCGGGCGTTCGGGTACTCGCGGTTCCATGTCCGCATCGACCCGTACCTGGAATTCGGCGGCAAGAACGAGATCCGCGTCGAATGCCGCACCCACCTCGACAGCCGCTGGTACGCGGGCGCAGGCATCTACCGAGACGTGCACCTGATCGTCCAAGAACCCGTCCACTTCGTGCCGGACGAGGTCCGCATCCGCACGCTTGACGTGGAAACCGGCACCGCCGTCATCGAGATCGAAGCAGAGATCTCCAATGCCAGCTCGCTGACAACGCACCTGCGATCAACCGCCGACATCACGGGGCCCGACGACACCTCGGTGGCTTCCGGGACCTCACCCGTGACGCTCTTGCCGGGAACGACCGCATCCGTTCGACACCGGCTCTACGTCGCAGACCCGCACCTCTGGAGCGTCGACGCCCCGAACCTGCACACGGTGCGCCTGACGCTCAGCGACGGCGAGACAGTTGTCGATGCGCAGACAACCACCTTCGGCATCCGCACGCTGCAGCTGGACCCGCGCAACGGCCTCCGGATAAACGGTGAGAGCATCAAGCTCCGGGGCGCGTGCATCCACTCGGACAACGGCCCTCTCGGCGCGATCTCGATGCTGCCTGCAGAGCTGCGACGCGTGCGCATTCTGAAAGAGGCGGGGTTCAACGCGATCCGGAGCGCGCACAACCCCATGAGCGCCGCGCTGCTCGAGGCCTGCGACCAGCTCGGCATGCTCGTCATGGACGAGACGTTCGACGTGTGGACCTCGGGCAAGTCCGACTTCGACTACGCCTTCGACTTCCCGGAATGGTGGGAGCGTGACGTCGAGGCCATGGTCGCGAGGGACTTCAACCACCCAAGCGTGATCTTCTACTCGATCGGCAACGAGATCCCGGAGACCGGCACACGGATCGGGTCCACCTGGGGGCGTCGCCTCGCGGAGAAGGTGCGGTCCCTCGACAACACGCGGTACGTCACGAACGGCATCAACGGCTTCGTCTCGATGATCGACACGATCGTGCCGCAGATGCAGGCACGCCGCGACGCGACGGCCGCCCAGCCGACCGGTGGAGTCAACACGATGATGGCCGGCTTCGGGAGCATGATGAGCGCGATCCAGACCTCCGAACCGGCAACGCTGCGAACCGAGGAGTCCTACGCGGTCCTCGATGTCGCCGGCATGAACTACTCGGATGCGCGCTACGAGCTCGACCGTGATCTTTTCCCCGACCGTATCATCGTGGGCACTGAGACCTGGCCATCGTCGATCGCCGGCAACTGGCAGCTGGTCGAGGCCAACACCCACGTGCTCGGCGATTTCACCTGGACCGGATGGGACTACCTGGGCGAGACCGGGATCGGCACCGTCCGCTACGCGAAGTCCGAGAACAAGAACGAGCACGACGACAGCGAGCCTGAGTCGAAGTCGTTCTCCGGCGGCTTCCCTGAGCTCACGGCCTGGTGCGGCGACATCGACATCGCGGGAACTCGGCGCCCCATCTCCTTCTACCGGGAGACCGTCTTCGGGTTGCGGTCCGCGCCCTACATCGCGGTCGACCGTCCCGAGTTCCACGACAGGACCATCGCGGTCGCAACCCCCTGGTCCTGGACGAACTCGCTCGGCAGCTGGTCATGGCCAGAGTCGGTAGGCGCTCCGATCAGGGTCGAGGTCTACAGCGATGCTGAAGAGATCGAGCTGCTCCTCGACGGCGCCCCGATCGATCGCTCCCCCGTCGGCGAGGAACACGCGTTCCGGGTCTCGTTCGAGACGGTCTACCAGCCGGGTGAGCTCACCGCGGTCGCCTACACCGACGGCTCCGAAACAGGGCGGTCCACCCTCCGCAGCGCGAGCTCGGCTCTGCAGATCACCGCACTCGCAGAGCGCACCGAACTGCGCGCAGACGGCACCGATCTCGGCTACATCGATCTCGCGCTGACGGACTCCGACGGCACCCTGCACGTGACGCTCGACCGACAGGTTTCCGTCGTCATCGAAGGACCAGCCGTCCTCCAGGGCTTCGGCAGCGGCGCTCCGACGACAACCGAGACCTTCTTGAGTGATCGCCACAGCACCTTCGACGGGCGAGCTGTCGCGATCATCCGCCCCACCGGCGCCGGGACGATCACGGTCACCGCGACGGCCGACGGATGCCCGGCAGCCTCGGTGACGTTCACCGCGGCCTGACGCCAGAACCGGAACGGAGATACGCCATGACTGGAATCAACCGACTCGAGCTCGTCCGACGACATAACCCGCGGATCAGCACGCCCGACCCGCAGCATGTGCTCTCCGTGGGCAACGGCGACTTCGCCTACACGGCTGACATCTCCGGGATGCAGACCTTCACGCGGTTCCACGACCCCCTGCTGGCGGTGCGCGGCGGGCCGACGACGGTCAACACGGCCACGATGTCCACGTGGGGCTGGCACGCCATGCCCAACCCCGACGGTTTCACGCTCGAGGATGCGATGAGCGACCACCAGACCCGTCGCGGCCCGGTTCGCTACCCCGATCGTCACGACCTCGAAGGGGCCATGCGCGGCCAGGTCTCCGAGGAGAATCGAGCAGGGGCCTGGCTCAATGCGAACCCGCAACGACTCGACCTCGGGCGAATCGGGTTCAGCTTCCGGCAGGCAGACGGGACATTGATGGAGGTTGAGCCGTCAGAACTCGAGGACACCGAACAGACGCTGGACCTATGGACGGGAGTCCTCTCGACCTCCTTCGGGTTCAGGGGCGAGACCGTCCGCGTCACGACGGTGGCCGCGCCTCGGGATTCGACGGTGGCCTTCCGTATCCAGTCTGAGCTGTTCGCGACCGGTCAGCTGTCGGTCTCCGTCAGGTTCCCGTACGCGCACGACGGGTTCTTCCAGACCTCGGACTGGGGGAAGCCCGACCGGCACAGCTCGGCGCTGTATCGATCAAGCGCCGCGACGGCGAGCATCCACCGGGTGCTGGATGCAACCCGATACGACGTCGCCCTCGCGTTCACGGACGGTTCCCTCGTGACGCCAGCCGGAGCCCACGAGTTCGACATCGCTCCGGCGGAAGCGACGTTCGAGCTGGTTGCGGGATTCTCCCCTCAGCGCGCTGAACAGCGGCTCCCATCGTTTGACGAAGTCGTCGCTGACTCCGGCGACGCGTGGGCTGGCTTCTGGCAGTCGGGTGCCGCGATCGATCTCGCCGGGAGCACTGACCCGCGCGCAACCGAACTCGAACGGCGCGTTGTGCTCTCGCAGTACCTCACGGCAGTGCACTCGGCTGGCAGTATGCCTCCGCAAGAGACGGGACTCGTCACGAACTCGTGGTCCGGGAAGTCGCACCTCGAGATGCACTTCTGGCACGCAGCCCACTTCGCTTCGTGGGGGCGGCCGGAACTCCTGCGCCGCAGTCTGGGCTGGTACCGCGACATCCTTGACGAGGCAAGACGGACCGCCGCAGGGCAGGGGTACCCAGGCGCCCGCTGGCCGAAGCAAGTGGGGCCGCAGGGAATCGAGAGCCCCGACCCGATCGGCTCCTTCCTCATCTGGCAGCAGCCGCACATCCTGTACCTGCTCGAGCTCGTGTGGCGCGCATCATCCGAAACCGAGCGGGCCTCGCTCGCGCAGGAGTTCGCCGAGGTTGCCCACGAGACCGCGACGTTCATGGCGGCCTTCCTCGAAGAGCGCGACGGCGAGCTCCACCTGCTGTCGCCCGTGATGCCGGCGCAGGAATTCTACGATGTCACCACTACGGAGGACCCGACGTTCGAGCTCGCGTACTGGTGGTGGGGGCTCGAGATCGCCCAGCGCTGGCGCGAGCTCTCCGGCTTCGACCGCGATGAGCAGTGGACGGATGCCCAGTCGCGGATCGCTTCCCCTCACGTCGTGGAGGGGCGCTACACCGCGATCGCCACGGAGCCGTTCCTGCGCCGCGACGACCACCCGGCGCTGCTCGCGGCCTACGGTGTCGTCCCGCCGACACCCGTGATCGACCCCGAGATCATGCGCGCAACCCTCACCGACGCCCTCGACACCTGGGAGTGGCCGACCGCCTGGGGATGGGACTTCCCGGTCATGGCGATGACTGCCAGCAGGCTCGGACGAGCCGACGTCGCCATCGACGCGCTCCTGCGCGATGAGGTCAAGAACCAGTACACGGTCGTCGGCCACAACAGCCAGATGGGTTCCATCCTGCCCATCTACCTTCCTGGCAACGGTGCGCTGCTGGCGGCCGTCTCACTGCTGGCGTCGTCGGGCCAGGACGGCTCCCCCGCCTTCCCCGACGGCTGGCAGGTCACTGCGGAGGGCTTCGTCCTCTGGCCGTAAGCCTGCACGCCGCGACTTCCTCGAACTCGACCTCCCTCCTCACGAAAGGCAACACATGTCAGACCAGCCCCCTCTCCTCAGCGGTGACAGCACGATCGGCGCCTGGCTCGCGCACCCCGTCGGCGCTCGAATCATCGATGGCATCGCCGCGCAGGCCGGGATGGACGAGAAAGCCGTCGCACTCATGCGCAACCTGCCGATCGAGCGCTTCATCAACGCCGCGGGCTCCGCGCCGGATGGGTTGCTCGATGGACTCGTGGGGCAGGTGAACGGGGGTCGCTCTCCGGAGGAAGGCGAGCAGGTTTCGGGAACCGGATGGACCGAATCCGTCACCCGCGAACGTTTTGACGGTCGCACGGTCATCGTGACCGGCGCGGCCTCGGGCATCGGTAGGGCGGTCGCTTCGCGCGTCGCACGGGAGGGCGGCCACGTCGTCGCGGTCGACCTCTCGGCGGAGCGCCTGGCTACCCTCACGGACAGCCTTCCTGGCCTGGCCATCACTCCCGTCGCCGCCGACATCACGTCGATCGACGGCATCGCCGACATCATCGCGGCGACCGGCGGACGAGTGGATGCGCTCGCCAACGTGGCCGGGCTGCTGGACGACTTCAGCCCCGTGCACGAGGTCTCCGACGCGGTTCTCGAGCGCGTGTTCAACGTCAATGTGTTCGGCGTCATTCGCCTGACCCGTGCCGTGGTTCCGCTCATGATGACCCAGAAGCGCGGCTCGATCGTGAACATCGCATCGGAGGCGGCGCTCCGCGGCTCCTCTGCCGGCGTCGCTTACACGGCCTCCAAGACCGCAGTCATCGGTCTGACGAAGAGCACCGCCTTCATGTACGAGCAGTACGGCATCCGAGCCAATGCAGTCGCGCCCGGCGGAACCCTCACCGGCATGCGCCCGACCGGCGCGAACCCGTTCGGGAAGGCACGGCTCGACACGCACGTCGCGGATGTGCCGATCGCCCTTCCGGAAGCGCTGGCCGCTTCCATCACGTTCCTGCTCAGCGACGACGGCGTCAACATCAACGGCGCCATCCTCCCGTCCGACGGCGGCGAGTCGGTGTTCTGACCTAGCTAGGGCTGTCCAGCCCCTGCCCACCTCTGGCTTCAGGCGCATGCAGCGCTTTTCTGCATGCGCCTGAAGCCATTTTGGCCACAACCTGTGGGAGCAATCTGCGTGAGCTTGCGTAAGTCACCTGCGGCCCGCAGGCATGAATGCCCCTGTTGACACATCGGGCGGGCGCATCTAGTTTGGTCACACGTGTCACCAACTCCCTTGATGTGATCGATCACAATCAGTCTGCCAAGCAGACAACGATCCAAGTCAGGGCCAGCAGAACCATTTGACGAAGGAGTCAACATGACGTCGCATCCCGAACCAGAAGCCGCGGCAGGTGATGTGCGCGCAGCTGTCGGCAGCGCGCCCATCTCCGACGCAGTCAACGCCCCCGTCGCGGACGTAGTGGAAGAAACGCCCGTGCGCCTGCGCGAACGCATCTCCTACGCCACGGGTGATATCGGCGGAAACCTCATCTTCGCCACGGTCTCCTCATTCGTGCTCTTCTACTTCACGGACACCGTCGGCATCGGCGCCGCCATCGCCGGCACGATCATCCTGCTCGGCCGAGTGCTCGACGGCACGATGGATCTCGTCGTCGGCACGCTCATCGACAAGACGCAGACCCGCTGGGGCAAGGCGCGCCCCTGGATCCTGCTCAGCACACCGATCGTGACGCTCGCGTTCGTCGGCCTCTTCAACGTGCCGGCCGGCTTGAGCTCGACGGGTCAGGAGATCTACGCCTTCGTCTTCTACTTCCTGTGCCTCGCGATCGGCTACACGGGCTCGAACCTCGCCTATCACACGCTCCTCTCCGTCATCACCTCTGACGGCAAGACGCGCGTCTCGCTGACCGTCATGCGAACGTTCGCCGCCCTCCTCGCCACGCTCCTGGTGAACTTCTTCACCATCCCGCTGATCGGACGGTTCGGCGGGGGCCAGACCGGCTGGTCGATCACCGTCGCGATCTACGCCGCCATCGCTGCCATCACCTTCATCGTCGTGTTCCTCGGCACGAAAGAACGTGTCACCACCACAGTCGAAGCCGACCGCAGCTCATCGCGCTCCGTGCTCGAGCTCATCCGCATCCTGCTCAAGAACAAGTACTTCTACCTGGGCTTCGCTCTCTTCTTCACCCAGTTCCTCGCCTCCGGTGTCGGCAGCGTCGGCATCTACTTCGCCAAGGACGTGCTCGGCGACCCCAGCCTCTACAGCTTCTTCAGCCTCGCCACGATGGGCCCACTGCTCATCGGCATGTGGTTCATGCCGACGATCACAGCTCGCTTCGGCAAGCGCCTGCCCTTCCTCGTCGGCTCTGCGCTGGCTGTCGTCGGGCTCGGGATCGCGCTCATCGACCCGACGAACTTCACGATGGTCATCGCGGGCAGCGTCGTCCGTTCGATCGGCACCATCCCTGTATCCGCGGCTCTCTTCGCGCTCGTCGCCGACATCGTCGACTATGGGGAATGGCGCACGGGCGTTCGAGTGGATGCGATGACGTACTCGGCCGCGACGGCTGGCCAGAACCTCGGCGCGGGTGTCGGAGCGGCGCTCGTCGGCTGGCTGCTCGCGGCAAGCCAGTACGACGGCGCGGCTGCCACGCAGCTCCAGTCGGCGATCGACATGGAGATCTTCCTCTTCCTGGGGCTGCCACTCATCGTCTACGCCCTGCAGTTCGTCATCGCGATCTTCCTCAACATCGATCGCTACCAGCCGGGTATGTCCGAAGACCTGCGTCTGCGGCGTACGGGCGCGATCCGCATCCCGCAGAACTGACCGCGCACGTCCACCAGAACCCTCACGAGAGAGCAGGCCAGCACATGGCACGAGAACCCTTCAACCGCGGCTGGACCGTGAAGCCCAAGACCAGCATCTTCGCGCAGATCGGCGGTGCCGGCTCCGAGGGGGTGGAGGTCGACCTGCCGCACGACGCGCTCTTCGGCGAGCAGCGATCCGCGGCCAACTCGGGCAAGAACGCCTACTTCCCGAGCGGAACCTACGAGTACTCGAAGAGCTTCGAGGTGCCCACCGAATACCGGGGGAAGCGTGTCTCGGTCGAGTTCCAGGGCGCCTACCGTGACGCGGTCGTGTTCATCAACAATGCCTATGCCGGCCAGCGACCGTTCGGGTACTCGGCGTTCACCGTCGACCTGGACGACCACCTCGAGTACGGCACCGACAACACCATCCGGGTCGAGGTGCGCTCCCACGACGACTCTCGTTGGTACGCGGGGGCGGGCCTTTACCGCGACGTGACGCTGATCGTCACGGACCTCGTGAAGATCGCGGACTCGGGACCCCAAGTCACGACGCCGGACATCGACGCGGACCGGTCGATCGTCGAGCTGGCGGTGCCACTCGAGAACCACTCACCGAATCGGGCGACCCCGGTCGTGAGCACAGAGATCCGGGACGGGCAGGGTGCGCTCGTCGCTTCCGGAACGACGCCCACGACCCTTCGTGCCGGAGCTGCTGCGACGGCCCGGTTGCGCCTCCACATCACGGATCCCACCCTCTGGAGCGTGGACACTCCCCACCTCTACACCGCCGTGACGACGCTTGTCGACGGCGGCACCGAGGTCGACTCGCGAAGCACGACCTTCGGGGTACGGCGGCTGCAGCTCGACCCCGTCTTCGGGCTCCGCATCAACGGAGTCGCGACGAAGCTTCGGGGCGCGTGCATCCATCACGACAACGGCCTGCTGGGCGCCGCCGCGATCCGGCGAGCGGAGGAGCGGAAGATCGAACTTCTGAAGAACGCCGGCTTCAATGCCATCCGCATGTCCCACAACCCCGCCAGCTCCGCCCTCCTGGATGCCTGCGACCGGCTCGGCATGCTGGTCATGGACGAGACCTTCGACGTCTGGACCGAGAGCAAGTCGTCGTTCGACTACTCCCTGTCCTTCCCAGAGTGGTGGGAACGGGACATCGAGGCGTTCGTCGCGAAGGACTTCAACCACCCGAGTGTCATCTTCTACTCGATCGGCAACGAGATTCCCGACACGGGCAACCCGGTCGGCTCCGAGTGGGGGCGCCGGCTTTCGGAGAAAGTGCGCGAGCTCGACGGCACGCGTTTCATCACCAACGGGGTCAACGGATTCGTCTCGACGCTTCCCACGCTGCTGCCGCTGATGAAGAGCCGGAGCCAGAACGCGGAACCAGAAGGCGGGGTCAACGGTGCCGGCGAGATGATGAACCAGGTCAACGCATCCGAGCTCGTCACGAAGGCCACGGAGGAGTCCTTCGGCGTGCTGGACGCCGCCGGCCTGAACTATGGCGACTCCCGCTACGAGCTGGACAAGGAGCTGTTCCCGAATCGCGTCATCATCGGCACGGAGACGTTCCCCCCGAACATCGACCGCAACTGGAAGCTCGTGCAGGAGCACGACCATGTCCTCGGCGATTTCACCTGGACCGGATGGGATTACCTGGGCGAGGTGGGGATCGGCCGGAACCCGTTCCTCGACGAGCAGCCGCGGTTCGAGGCGCCGTTCCCGTGGCTGACCGCCTGGTGCGGCGACCTCGATCTGACCGGCTTCCGCCGACCCGCTTCCTATTACCGAGAGATCGTGTTCGGCCTCCGGACGACTCCGTACCTCGCAGTGCTGCGCCCTGAGGCTGTGGGTCGCGACGTCCGCCCCGGGCAGTGGGCCTGGTCAGAATCGATCGCCAGCTGGGATTGGTCGGTCGACGAGCAGACACCGATGCAGGTGGAGGTGTACTCCCCGTCTGAGAGCGTCGAGCTCGTGGTGAATGGGAGGTCGGTCGGCACGGCGCAAGCCGGGCCGGAGAACCGCTTTCGAGCGATCTTCGACCTGCCATACGAGCGGGGAACCATCGAGGCGTTCGCCATCGTCGACGGCGAGCGCACCGAGTCCGTGTCGCTGCGGTCACACGCCGGCGTCACGGCCCTCAGCGCGTCAACAGACCGGAGCACGCTCGACGCCGACGGAGGCGACCTCGCCTACGTCGACATCGAGCTGCGGGATGCGGACGGCGTCCTCGCCACGTCAGAACTGCGACAGGTCTCCGTGCGGGTCGAGGGCGCCCGACTCGTGGCGCTCGGCAGCGGGAAGCCGGACAACACCGAGCGCTTCGACGCGCAGACGCACGCGACCTTCGACGGCCGCCTGCAGGCGATCATCCGCCCGACAGGACCGGGGCCCATCACGGTCACGATCAGCGCAGACGATGCGGAGGCCGTGACACTGCAGCTGGCCGCGCGGTAGAGATGGACCCGCGCGCGGTCGCGAGCGCTCGCGCGCGGGTCACGCGTCAGGTGGTCTCTCGCGTGATCACCTCGAACGGGGCGAATGCGCGCGGGGCGGGGCCGACGTCGGCCCCGAGGCGCTCTTCGAGTTCGCGTGCCAGGGCCTCGACGAGCGGCTCCCAGGTCGTTCGGACACTGGAGAGCGCGGGCGACCAGAGAGCCCCGGTCGTCGTGTCGTCGACGCCGATGACAGACATCTCGGCCGGCACCGAGACGCTGCGTTCCCGAGCGCCGGCGAGCAGCGCCAGGGCGACGTCGTCGTTGTAGCAGGCGACGGCTGCGGGGGCTCCACCGCTCATGATCTCGGCGACGGCCGCCGTCCCGCCCTCGCGGGTCACCGACACACGCACGAATTTGGGCGCGGACAGCCCGCGCTCACGGCTGTGCTGCTCAAGCACCGCGAGCCGCGACGGTCCATAGGGGTCGCTCCGCGCATCGGAGATGGCAGCGAACCACAACTGCCGTGGCCCGCGACGCAGCAGTTCGTCGATCTGCAAGCGAGCGACGCCGCCATCGCTCACCACGGACGAATCGCGGTCAGCGGGGACAACCAGCACGCCCGCCGCCGTGAGCTCCCCCGACTCGGTACTGCTCAGGACGCCGAGGTCGACGACCGCGAGCGGTTGGAGCGCCTGGACGGCCGCGACCGAACCGCCCGGAGATTGCGTCGCGAACCGCACGACGACGTTGCCGCCGATCGCTCGCGTGCGCTGCACGACCGACTCCACGGCATCCTGGAGGTTGCTGCCGAAGGTCGCGTTCGGCACGAGCACCACGACCGTGCCCGACTTGCCCATCACCAGAGATCTCCCGGCCGGAGAGGGCTGATAGCGAAGCTCCCGTGCCGCTTCCAGCACGCGTTCCCTCGTCGCCTCCGGGAAGCGCTCGACCTTTCCGTTCAGGATGTTGCTCACCGTCGAGCGCGAGACTCCCGCGAGGCGCGCCACGTCGAAGCTGGTCGCGGGTTTGTCCGAGATGGAGTCAGTCGCCATCAGCCCATTGTGTCGGATGGTGACCACCACGCAGGCGCACTCGGCCAGGCACACGGTCGCAACACCGCCACCCTTCAGAGATAATCACCCCATGCCAGCCCAAGAGCGCCCCGTCGCAGTTCGTGCCGCGAGCGTCTTCGACGTCGCGAAGACGGCCGGGGTCTCGCACCAGACGGTCTCCCGCGTGCTCAACAACCACCCGAGCGTGCGCGAGACGACGCGCGCGAAGGTGCTGGATGCGATGCGCGAGCTCGACTACCGCCCGAACCTCGCGGCCCGCACCCTGTCGTCGAAGCGCAGCCGCACGCTCGGCGTCATCTCGACATCGAAGGGCGAGTTCGGACCGGCGTCGAGCATCTCCGCGATCACCGAGGCCGCCCGCTCCCGCGGCTACAGCACGATCATCGAGTACGCCGACGAGCTGTCGCCGACCTCGGTGGATGCGGCCCTCGCGAGCCTCGCCGAGCTCGCGGTCGAGGGCATCGTCGCGGTCGCCCCGCAGACCAGGGTGCTCGAGGCGCTGCAGTCGACGCACACGAGCATCCCCTTCGTGACGGTGCAGAACCGCGAGACGCTCGACGGCGTGGAGGTCGCAGTCGACCAGTTCCGCGGGGCGCAGCTCGCGACCGCGCACCTCCTCGAGCTCGGCCACACCAGGATCGTGCACCTCGCGGGACCCAGCGACTGGCTCGACGCGACCTCGCGCCTCCACGGCTACGAGCACGCGATGACCGAGCGCGCGCTGACGCCCCGTCATGTCGACGCCGGGGCCTGGAGCCCAGCGGCCGGTTACGAGATCGGCCGCGAACTGCTCGCCTCCGAAGCGACCGCGATCTTCTGCTCGAACGATCAACTCGCCCTCGGCGTGCTGCACGCTGCGCACGAACTCGGCGTGGACGTACCGCACCAAGTGAGCCTCATCGGCTTCGACGACATCCCGGAAGCGGCGCATTTCTGGCCACCGCTCACCACGATCCGGCAGGACTTCTCGGTTGCTGGTCGCCGTTGCGTCGAGCAGCTGCTGGATGCCGGGGAGGCGAGTGCAACGACTGAGCTGTCGTTGGTGGTTCGCGCGTCTGCAGGCCCCGCCCCTCGCTGAGAGCGCGTTCCCGGTTCCTTTTTCCG
Organism: Pseudoclavibacter sp. RFBJ3; assembly: GCF_002931375.1. Lineage (NCBI taxonomy): Bacteria > Bacillati > Actinomycetota > Actinomycetes > Micrococcales > Microbacteriaceae > Pseudoclavibacter > Pseudoclavibacter sp. RFBJ3. The sequence goes on from NZ_PSXZ01000017.1 coordinate 28,588, forward strand.
GGTTCATGTCGTAGTCTCGTCTGCATGATGTGATCGATCACATTAACCTCGAGGCACAGCCAAAGGAGACCTGCCGACGATGAGCGAGCCAACCGAAACGCGCGAAGCATCAGAGCGCGAGACCTACGTCATCGGCGTCGACTACGGCACACTCTCCGGCCGGGCGGTCGTCGTCCGGGTGCGTGACGGCGCCGAACTCGGCGTCGGCGAGCTCGCGTACCCGCACGCCGTGGTCGACGAGCGGCTCCCGGCGACGGGTGAGCAGCTCCCGCCCGAGTGGGCGCTGCAGGTGCCGAGCGACTACGTCGACGTCCTCAAGGTCGCCGTGCCGGCTGCCATCGCAGACGCTGGCATCGACGCGGCGGATGTCATCGGCATCGGCACCGACTTCACGGCCTGCACCATGGTGCCGACGCTCGCCGACGGCACCCCG
>NZ_PSXZ01000026.1:0-18830 GCF_002931375.1 Pseudoclavibacter sp. RFBJ3
CGACCAACCCCACGGATGGGGCAGTTTCACCCCGTCCTCGGCCGCAACACGGGGTGAAACCGCCCCTCCGCTGCCCGAATGGGGCGGTTTCACCCCGTGTTGCGGCCGAGGACGGGGTGAAACTGCCCCATCCGTGGGGTTGGTCGTGCGAAATCGCGCGCTCAGTTCGGAAGTTGCGCCGCGACCCGCTACGATAGGTGAGTCTTGGAGACGTCGCATAGTCCGGCCGAGTGCACCACCCTGCTAAGGTGGAGTCCCCTTTGAGGGGACCAGGGGTTCAAATCCCCTCGTCTCCGCTCTGCAGAGAACACCAAGATGAAGCCCCGGTACGAGCCCAGCTCGGAGCCGGGGTTTCGTGCATTCGCGTGCACGTGCGTGCATCCACCTGCGTGCACCGCCCAGCCGGCTCGCTCCCCGCGCTTGCCGTCGAGCCTGGCGCAATACAATGCCCATCATGGGCGAATCCCGCAGGAGGAGCTCCTCGAAGGCAGAAAGCTCCCCGACTCCTGGCATCTCGAAGGTCATCAACAACAACGTTGTGATCCAGATCGATGGGGCCGGGCAGGAGCGTGTGCTGATGGGGCGCGGTCTCGGCTTCCAGTTGAAGCCGGGTGACCTCATCGACCCCTCGAGGGTGGAGAAGACGTTCGTGCTCGCGACGGGCAGCGAGGGCGACCAGGCCCTGCAGTTGCTGAGCGCCGTGCCGTATCCCGTGGTCGAGGCGGTCATGAGTGCGGTCGACGAGGCCGAGCGGATGCTGGGGCGCGACCTCGGCAAGCGGCTTCCCCTCGCGGTCATCGACCACATCCAGTACGTGCTCGAGCGGCTCGATCGGGGTATCCGCATTCCGGCGACGTCGATGCCGGAGCTGCGCGTGCTGCACCCGCAGGAGTTCGCCGCGTCGAAGCACATGGCGAAGGTCATCTCCTCGGCCCTCGGGCGGGAGCTCCCGCCGGAGGAAGCCGTGTTCCTGACGATGCACGTGCTGAACTCGACGCGCGACGAGCCCGACGGCACCTCCGCCCTGCTCTTCCGCCGCGTCCAGCACGTGGTCGTGACCGTCGAGGCGGGCCTCGGTGTCGACCTCGACGTCGACAGCCACGACTACGCGCGCTTCGTGCTGCACATCCAGTTCCTCCTGCAGCGGCTCGTGTCGCGCAGCATGCTCCGCTCCACGGACTCGTCGTTCTTCGACTTCACGAAGCGCACCTACCCGCGCTCGTTCGCTATCGCCGAGCAGGTGAAGGGGTACGTGCGGGAGGCGACGGGGGTCGAGCTGACCGACGAGGAGCTCCTGTACGTGACGGTCCACATCGAACGGCTCGCGCAGCACATTGCCTATGGCACAGACGTGGAGCCGATGCTAGAGTGACTGCCGCAGGGCAATGAAGTCCTGCGGAATCCTTGGATTGTTACCGGTCAAGCGGGCAAAACCTGAACTCATATCGCCGAAATGGCGGTGTTCGAGTTCAGGTTTTTTTGTTGCCCAAAATCTGCCGGTTCGGCCCAGGGGCTCCAGACCGAATTGCCGCCGATGGCGGGAGAAGGAGAGCGGTCCCATGGATCACTCAAGAGTTGCAGCGGATGTGCTCAAGGGCGTCGGCGGCGAAGAGAACGTCAAGTCGGTCGTGCACTGCATGACCCGGCTGCGCTTCGCGATCAGGGATGACGCGAAGATCGACAAGGCCGCGGTCAAGGCCATCCCGGGCGTCATCACGACGGCCGAGGCCGGCGGCCAGTACCAGGTCGTCATCGGCAACGAGGTCCCGGAGGTGTACGCCGAGCTCGGAAAGATCTCGAACCTCGTCGCGGGCACGCAGACGGCGACGATCGATCCCGACGAGCCGAAGAAGAACCTCTTCAACCGCTTCATCTCGATGATCGCGGCGCTGTTCACCCCACTGCTGTGGGCGCTCGCCGGCACCGGTCTGCTGAAGGCATTCCTGTCCGCCGCGGCGACCTTCGGCTGGATCGCCACCGACACGTCGACGTACCTCGTCCTCAACGCGCTCTCCGACGCGTTCATCAACTTCCTGCCGATGGCGCTCGCGATCACGGCGGCACGCTACTTCAAGGCCTCCGAGTGGACCTCGTTCGCGATCGCCGGCGCGCTGGTCTATCCGACGATCACTCCGCTGGTCGGAGCCGAGGGGCTGACGTTCTTCGGCATCCCGTTCACGATGGTCAGCTACGTCTCCAGCGTCATCCCGATCATCCTCATCGTGTGGCTGCAGAGCTACGCGGAGAAGTTCCTCTACGCGAAGCTGCACTCCTCGGTCCGCCGCTTCCTGACGCCCATGATCGTGGTTCTGATCGCGGTGCCCCTCGTGTTCGTCGTCGTCGGCCCGATCTCCGCGCTCCTGAGCGGATGGCTCGGCGAGGGCATCGGCTGGATCTTCGCGAACGTCCCGTGGCTCGGCGGCGCGATCATGGGTGGTCTGTGGCAGGTCTTCGTCATCTTCGGACTCCACTGGGGCTTCGTGCCGCTGTTCACGCTCGAGTTCCAGGCAACAGGCCAGATCCTGCTGATCGGCCCGGTGTTCGCTGCAGTCCTCGCGCAGTCCGCGGCCGTCGCCGGCGTGTGGGTCCGCACCCGCGACAAGAAGCTCAAGTCGCTCGCCGCACCCGCCACGCTGTCCGGCTTCCTCGCCGGTATCACCGAGCCCGCGATCTACGGCATCAACCTGCCCCTCAAGCGCCCCTTCATCTTCGGCGTCATCGGTGGCGCACTCGGCGGGGCGATCATCGCCATGGGTGGCGTCTTCTCCACCGCCTTCGTCGTTCCCTCCGGGCTGGCGCTGCCTGCGCTCTTCGGCAACGGCAACATGGTCTTCCTCGGCCTCGGCCTGGTCGCGGCGATCGTGGTGTCGTTCCTCCTCACCGTCATCCTCGGCTTCAAGGACCCGGTGGAAGAGGAAGCTCCGGCCAAGGCCGCAAGCAACGACCTCGAGATCCTCAGCCCCCTCGACGGCACCGCGGTTGCGCTGTCCGAGGTCTCCGACCCCGTCTTCGCCGGCGGTGTGCTCGGCAAGGGCGCGGCGGTCATCCCCAGCTCCGGCGCCGTCTACGCACCGTTCGACGGTGTCGTGGCAGCCGCCTTCCCGACGGGCCACGCGGTGGGCCTGCGCCACGCGGACGGTGCCGAGGTGCTCATCCACATCGGTGTCGACACGGTGAAGCTGAACGGCCAGCACTTCACGATGAAGGTCGAGTCCGGCCAGGCCGTGAAGGCTGGCGAGCTGCTCATCGAGTTCGACGTCGACGCCGTCAAGGCGGCGGGCTACGACGTCACGACGCCCGTCATCATCACGAATTCAGAGCTGTACCCGGAGATCACGAGCCAGGTGACCGGCCCCATCTCGCACGGAGAGTCGCTGTACCTGGCCAAGTCGGTCGAGACCGTGGCACTCGCCAAGTAGCCGCATCCACATCGCACGACTTCACGCACCAACGCATCGCAGAACGAAGGAGACACGCGAATGACGACAACGAACTTCCCAGACGGATTCCTCTGGGGCGGCGCGACCGCAGCCAACCAGCTCGAGGGCGGCTACGTCGACGGGGGCAAGGGCCTCTCCATCCAGGACGTCATGCCGAAGGGCATCATGGCGCCGCCGACCGAGGGGCCGACGGACGACAACCTCAAGCACGTCGGCATCGACTTCTACAACCGCTACGCGGAGGACATCGCGCTCTTCGCCGAGATGGGGTTCAAGACGTTCCGCTTCTCGATCGCGTGGAGCCGCATCTTCCCGAAGGGCGACGAGCTGGAGCCCAACGAGGAGGGCCTCGCGTTCTACGACCGAGTGCTCGACGAGCTGGAGAAGCACGGCATCGAGCCGCTCGTCACGATCTCGCACTACGAGACGCCGCTGCACCTCGCGCAGCAGTACGACGGCTGGGTGAGCCGCGAGCTCATCGGCTTCTACGAGCGCTACGCCCGAGTGCTGTTCGAGCGCTATGGCTCGCGAGTGAAGTACTGGCTCACGTTCAACGAGATCAACTCGGTGCTGCACGCCCCGCTCCTGAGCGGTGGCATCCTCACGCCGAAGGAGCAGCTCAGCGAGCAGGACCTGTACCAGGCCATCCACCACGAGCTCGTCGCCTCGGCGCTCGCGACGAAGATCGCGCACGAGGTCGCTCCGAATGCGCAGGTCGGCTGCATGCTCATCGCCATGCCCGTCTACCCGCTCACGCCGAGCCCCGCGGACGCGCTCAAGGTCATGGACGTCGACCACTCGAACCTCATGTTCGGCGACGTGCACGTGCGCGGCGAGTACCCGGGCTTCGCGCTGCGCCTCTTCAAGGAGAAGGGCATCGACCTCAACATCACGGATGAGGACCGCGAGATCCTGAAGAACACGGTCGACTTCATCTCGTTCAGCTACTACATGAGCATCGCCGAGACGGCGGATCCCGCTGCCGGCGCCGGTGAAGGCAACATCATGGGCGGCGTGCCCAACCCGACGCTGGAGAAGAGCGAGTGGGGCTGGGCGATCGACCCGACCGGCCTGCGCATCGTCATGAACCAGTTCTGGGAGCGGTGGCAGAAGCCGTTGTTCATCGTCGAGAACGGGCTCGGGGCGAAGGACCAGCTCGTCGAGATCGACGGCGTGAAGACCGTCGATGACGGCTACCGCATCGCCTACCTCAACGACCACCTCGTGCAGGCAGGCGAAGCGATCGCTGACGGCGTCGAGCTGCTCGGCTACACGACGTGGGGCTGCATCGACCTCGTCTCGGCGAGCACGGCGCAGCTGAGCAAGCGGTACGGCTTCATCTACGTCGACCGCAACGACGACGGCTCCGGCACACTCGAGCGCTACAAGAAGAAGTCGTTCGACTGGTACGCCGAGGTCATCCGCACCAACGGAGGAAGCCTGCAGGCGTAACGGCCAGCATCCCGAGCCCCGGTATCCGGCCCTCGCGGGCGGACGCCGGGGCCGGCACTCACAGGAGGCGGGTCGCGCACATCGCGCGGCCCGCCTTTTCGCGTTGATCGGGCGGGCGCGCAGGCTCTGCCGAACGGGTGCCGGGCGGGCCTGTCCAACATCAGTGCAATATCGGCCGTTGCAGGCCCTCAGGGCCGAGTTCGGCCACTTCTGCACTGATGTTGGACAGTCGACGCGGGAAGCGACCGGTCGTCTTGGACCGCGCGACCGGATTGTCCGAGGCGCGGCCCGCCGCGCGTGTTGCCTGTGAGGCAACTCGGGGTCGAGCGTGCGCCACTTTCTGGCGTGGTCGATGACGCACCGTGACGCCGCCTGAAGCCCGACAACGTTCGGCGAAGGGAAGCGACGACGGTGCCTGTTCACGCGATGGGCGCTTCCGTACCTTTCGAGGGATCCTCCCGCCTCCCGTCGAAAGGCCAGCATGCCCACCGAGCTCGCCACCCCCGCGCCGACCGCGCCGCTCTCCTCGCTCGAGGGAGCGCAACCGCTGCAGCGGCTCATCGGCGAGCTGCAGGCGGAGCTGCCGCAGCTCGAGGTGCGCGTGCCCTCGGCGCTGACACGCGAGTACGCGGTGGATGCGAGCACCAGGGGCCGTCTCGCCGGCATCGACATCGGCCCGGCCGTCGCGTTCCCGAGCACGGCGGCGGAGGTGCAGGTGATCGTGCGAACGGCGGCTGAGCACGGCATCGCGGTGGTGCCGCGCGGCGCTGGCTCCGGCCTCGCAGGAGGCGCGACCGCCGACGAGCGGCAGCTGGTCGTCTCGACGGAGCGCCTCGACCGGGTCGTCGAGGTGAACCCGCTCGACGAGGTCGCCGTGGTCGAGCCGGGAGTCATCAACGCCGACCTCAACCGCCACCTCGAGCCGTACGGCCTCTTCTACGCCCCGGACCCGGCCAGCTGGGACATCTCGTCCATCGGCGGCAACATCGCCACCAACGCCGGCGGGCTGCGCTGCGCGAAGTACGGGGTCACGCGCGAGTCGATCCTCGCGCTCGACGTCGTGCTCGCCGACGGCGCCCTCGTGCACGTCGGCCATCGCTCCATCAAGGGCGTCACGGGCCTCGACCTCGTCTCCCTCTTCGTCGGCTCGGAGGGCATTCTCGGCATCGTCGTCGCGGCGACCGTGCGCCTGCGTCCGATCCCCGTCGCCCGCCGCACGGTGTCGGCGTTCTTCGCGACGACGGCAGCTGGCGCGGATGCGCTCGCCGCCATCACCCGCAGCACGGTGCGCCCGAGCGTTGTCGAGTTCTTCGATGCCCGCACGCTCGCGAACATCGACGCGCACAGCGGCAGCACGCTCACCGCCCGCGGTGGCGCCCTGCTGCTCATCGAGCTTGACGGCTACGGCATCGACGAGCAGTCCGCCGACCTCCGCGCGGCGCTCGAAGCCGTCGGCGGGCTCGTCACCGAGGAGAGCGTCGAGGACGGCGAGGCGCTGTGGGAGCTGCGCCGTTCAGGGCGCGGCTTCGATCGCGCCGAGTGGTTCGCGGGCGGCGACATCGCCGTTCCCAAGTCGCGCATCCCCGAGATCTTCGCCCACTTCCCGGTCGTCGAGGAGCGCTTCGGCGTCACGGTGGGCGCTGTCGCGCACGCCGGCGACGGCAACCTGCACCCCGTCATCACGCTCCGCATCCCGGAGGGAGCTGACCCGGACGTCGTCCCGCCGCAGCTGCACGACGCGGCCGCCGCCCTCGCCGAGTTCGCGCTCGAGCTCGGCGGAACCGTGAGCGGTGAGCACGGCATCGGCTCGTCGAAGCTCGACCTCGCAGCCCTCGAGCTGTCCGAGCGGAGCCGGGAGGCGCAGCACGCCATCAAGCACGCGCTCGACCCCGCCGCGCTCTTCAACCCAGGCAAGGCCATCTGACCCGGCGCCCCGAGCGCCCCGTCCCGAGCGACCCATCCCGAGCATCCGCTCACCAGCACCAGCACACGTACACGCACCCACCGACCGACCACCCGCAATCCCCAATGCAGACCCCGAGAAAGCAGCCACCACCATGTCGACACGACACCCACGACTCCGACGGAAACTCGCCGCAGCCATCGGCGTGCTCGCCAGCATGTCGTTCCTCGCAGCCTGCGCGACGTCCGACGCCGCCCCGGGAGCCGCGGGGGAGGGCGAGCCGAAGAACGGCGGCGACGTCACGTTCCTCATCGACTCCCTCGGCGACAGCTGGATCCCCAACAACAGCGCCATCTCCAGCTACCAGGGGCACGTCTGGGGCCACGTCACCGACAAGCTCGTGTACGTCGACGGCGAGGGCAACGTCAGCCCGTGGGTCGCGGAGAGCTGGGATCAGAACGACGACGCGACGGAGTACACGCTGCACCTCAAGGACGGCGTGACCTTCTCGGACGGCACCCCCGTCGACGCCGCGGCGGTCGTCGCGAACCTCGACATCTGGGCCAAGGGCGACCCCGACCGCGGCATCAACCGCATCGGGCTGTTCCCCGCCGCGAACTACGACGGTGCGACCGCGGTCGACGCGGCGACCGTCGAGGTGAAGTTCTCGAAGCCCACCCTCGGCTTCATCCCGACGCTCGGCTACCACGGCTCGATCCTCACCTCACCGGCCGTCATCGCGCTGCCGGCCGAGGAGCAGGCCGACCTCAGCAACTTCGTCGGCAGCGGCCCGTTCACGGTCGAGTCCTGGCAGGAAGGGCAGGACGTGGTCCTGACCAAGCGCGAGGACTACACCTGGGGTCCGGAGGCGCTCGAGCACACGGGCCCCGCGTTCCTCGACTCCATCACCTACCAGATCGTCGCCGAGCCGTCGCTGCGCACCTCCTCGGTGCAGGCTGGCCAGGCGGACGTCGCCTACAACACCTCCCCGCAGGAGCTGGATGCGCTCGCCGACGAGGGCCTCGAGGTCGCGGTTCCCCGCTACCTGGGCTTCGTCAACGGCTACGCGCTGAACACGCAGGTCGCCCCGTTCGACGAGACCGAGGTGCGTCAGGCATTCCAGCACGGCATCGACCGCGACGAGATCCTCTCCACCGTGTACACGGAGGACTGGGAGGCCGCGGAGTCGTTCATCCAGAGCAACGTCCCCGAGGCGACGGACCACAGCGACGCGTTCGCGTTCGACCCGGAGGAGTCGAAGAAGCTGCTGGATGCGGCCGGTTGGACGGCAGGCGCTGACGGCATCCGCTCGAAGAACGGCGAGACCCTCGCCGTGACGCTCTACCCGAACCCCTACCTCGCCACCTCGCAGTCGGTCGACGAGCTCGTGGCGCAGCAGCTCAAGAAGGTCGGCTTCGACGTGAAGATCGAGGCGTACGACGTCGTCACGTACGGCGAGCGCGTGCTCAACAGCGGCGTCGAGATCCAGGCCACCGAGATCACGCGCAGCTTCATCGACGTCGGCACGGTCGCGGGCATCCTCACGAGCCTCAACGAGGGCGACGAGGACTGGTTCGGCGTGGGAACGAGCGACACGAAGCTCAACGAGTACGCCGAGGGCATCTCGAGCTCGAGCGACACCGAGGCACGCGCGGCGCTCGCCGACGAGCTGCAGGGGTACGTGCTCGAGCAGGGCTACTTCGCCCCGATCACGCAGATCGTGCAGCGCGTGTACGTGCAGTCGCCGAACCTGCACGGCGTCACGTACAACGGCGTCGCGTACGCCAACTACGCCACGGCCTGGGTCGACTAGGCCCCGGCCGGCGGGAGGGGACCAGCATGAGACAGAACTACACGCGCTTCGCGCTGAGGCGCACGGGCCAGGCGATCATCGTCGTGCTGCTCGCCTACGTCTTCACGTTCTTCGTCATCAGCGTGCTGCCGGGGGACCCGGTCACGAGCACGCTGCGCAACCCCGACAACGGGTTCACGGAGGAGGAGATCGCCCGCATCGTGGCCTACTACGGCCTCGACCAGCCGCTGCTCGTGCAGCTGTGGGGTTCGCTCACGAGGTTCGTCGTCGGTGACTTCGGCGTCTCGCTGCGCTCGAACCTGCCCGTCGCCGACCTCATCGGGGATGCGCTGCCCTCGACGCTCGCTCTCGCGGGCAGTGCCCTCCTCGTGGCGGTTGTGCTCGCCGTGCTCATCGCGTTCGGCACGCAGGTGCTGCCGGTCCGCTACGGCCAGGGTGTCCTGCGCGCGTTCCCGTCGCTGTTCCTGTCGGTGCCGAACTTCGTCATCGGCCTGGTCCTCATCAACGTGTTCGCGTTCGGCTTCGGCCTGTTCCGCATCGTCGACCCGGAGAGCGCGTGGGCGACGTTCTTCGCCGCCGTCGCCCTCGGCATCCCGGTCTCGGCGCAGATCGCGGAGGTGCTCATCACGAACCTCGACCACGCGTCCTCGCAGGAGTACGCGTCGGTGGCGCGCTCCCGCGGGCTCACGCAGCGGCGACTCTTCACGCGGCACCTCCTGAAGCCGTCGGCGCTGCCCGCGGTGACGGTGCTCGCGCTCACGGTGGGCGAGCTGCTCGGCGGCTCCCTCATCACGGAGGCCGTCTTCGGGCGCAGCGGCATCGGCAGCATCGTGCAGCGGGCCGTTGCCAGCCAGGACCTGCCGGTGCTGCAGGCGGTCGTCGGCCTCGCGGCCGTCGTCTTCGTGCTCGTCAACCTCCTCGCCGACCTGGCCTACCCGATCCTCGATCCGCGCGTCGACATCGAAGGAAACCGGAAGAAGGGCGGGCCCGTCATCGGGGACGCGGACGCGTCGGCACCCGAGTCCTCCTCCACACCGTCCGACTCCCCGCTCAAGGAAGAGGCGAGCATCGTATGACCTCCGCAGTTCTGAACGCCGCACCGGGCGCGACCGGCTCCCGCAGTCCCAGGGCCGCGTTCAAGGTTCGCGCGATCGGCGTCTTCCCCCCGACGGTCGTGCTGTCGTTGGTCGTCATCGCCCTGGTGCTCGCCTGGTCGCTGCTGCCCGGCGTCTTCACCTCCTCCAGCCCGGTCGACGGCGTCCCCGCCGACAAGTTCCTGGCGCCCAGCCCGCAGCACTGGTTCGGCACCGATCACCTCGGACGCGACCAGTTCGCCAGGGTCGTCTTCGGCACGCAGTCCTCGATCTCGTCGGCGCTGGTCGCCGTCATCATCGGCGTCGTCGTGGGCGGCGCGATCGGTCTCATCGGCGGATTCATCGGCTCCTGGACCGACACGGTGCTCGCCAGGTTCGTGGATGTGCTGCTCGCCATCCCCAGCTTCCTCCTGGCCGTCGTCATCGTCTCCTCCCTCGGCTTCCAGACCATCAACGCCGCGATCGCCACGGGCGTCTCCGCCGTGGCGGTGTTCGCCCGCGTCATGAGATCCGAGGTGCTGAAGACGCGGCGGGCCACGTTCGTGGAGGCCGCCTACCTCCAGGGCGGGTCGAAGTGGCACGTGCTCGGCCGCCACGTCCTCCCCAACGCGTCTCGCTCCGTCCTGGCGCTCGCGGTGCTGCAGTTCGGGCTCTCGATCCTCGTCATCGCTGGCCTCGCGTTCCTCGGCTACGGCGACCCGCCGCCCGCATCCGACTGGGGGCTGCTCATCTCCAACGGCAAGGACTACCCGCGGGCACCCTGGCTCGTGCTGTGGCCAGCGCTGGTCACCATCGCGACGGTGCTCTCCGTCAACCGCATCAGCCGGTGGCTCCGGCAGACGTCCTGACCGAACGCACGAGAGGCACGCAATGACCCACGCATCTGCATCTGCACCCGCACCCGCACCCGCTCCCGAATCCTCCGCTCAGCCCCTCCTGCAGGTCGAGAACCTGTCGGTCGCGTACGGCAGGAGCGAGGTCGTCTCCGACGTCAGCTTCACGCTGAACCGTGGCGAGAGCCTCGCGCTCATCGGCGAGTCCGGGTCCGGGAAGTCCACGATCGCCCGCGCGATCCTGCGCCTCCTGCCGGACGGCGGTCGAGCGGCTGGGAGCATCCGCTTCGAGGGGAAGGACGTGCTCGCGTACTCGCCGCGCCAGTTCCGCCCCCTGCGCGGCACCCGCATCGGCTTCGTGCCGCAGGACCCGGCGAACGCCCTCAACCCGGTGCGCACCATCGGCTCCCAGGCGCACGAGGCGGCCGACCTCGTCGACGGCCTCTCCCGCGACGAGCAGCGGGAGCTCATCTTCGCGACGTTCGAGCGGGTCGGCTTGCCCGACCCGAAGCGCGTGTACGAGTCCTACCCCCACCAGCTCTCCGGCGGCATGCTGCAGCGTGTGCTCATCGGGCTCGCCGTGCTGCCGAGCCCCGAGCTGCTCATCGCGGACGAGCCGACGAGTGCGCTCGACGTGACGATCCAGAAGCGCATCCTCGGGGTGCTCAGCGAGCTGCAGAGCGAACTCGGCATCGGGCTCGTGCTCATCGCGCACGACCTCGCGATCGCGGCCGAGCGCACGCAGAAGATCGTCGTCCTCAAGGGAGGCGAGGTGCAGGAGGCCGGCGCGACGGAGCACGTGTTCACCGAGTCCACGTCGCCGTACACGGTTCGTCTGCGGCAGGATGCCCCCGCCCTGAACCCCGACCGCTACGGTTCGCTGCTGCAGCGCGACAGCCGCGGCGCCGCGACCGAGCAGGTCGCGGTCACGGGCGTGTCGAAGAGCTTCTCGGTCGGGGAGCGACGGGTCGCGGCGTTGGACGACGTGTCGTTCGCGGTGAGGGCAGGCACGACGCACGCGCTCGTGGGGGAGTCCGGCTCGGGCAAGACGACGGCCGTCCGCATCCTGCTCGGCCTCGAGGAGGCGGACGCCGGCGAGATCAGCGTCGGCGACGAGCGAGTCGACGGCAGCTCTCCCAAGCAGCTCCGCGAGATCCGCCGCCACCTGCAGCTCGTCTACCAGAACCCGTTCACCTCCCTCGATCCGACGTGGCGTGTGGAGCGCATCGTGCGCGAGCCGCTCGACCGCTACAAGGTCGGCGACAAGCGGGAGCGCGCCGAGAAGGCTCGGGCCGCCCTCGCGTCCGTCGGCCTGGGCGCGGAGTTCCTGTCCCGGAAGCCGTCCGCCCTCTCCGGCGGCCAGCGCCAGCGTGTTGCCATCGCGCGCGCCCTCGTGCTCCGGCCAGACGTGCTCGTGCTCGACGAGCCGACCTCCGCCCTCGACGTGACCGTGCAGGCGGAGATCTTCGAGGTGCTGTTCCAGCTGCAGGCTGAGCTGGGACTCACCTACCTGTTCGTCTCCCACGATCTCGCGCTCGTCCGCCAGGTCGCAGACACCGTGTCGGTGCTCCAGGGAGGCAAGGTCGTCGAATCCGGACGGGTTGCCGAGGTGCTCGCGCATCCCGAGCAGCCCTACACGCGGGCCCTCATCGATGCCATCCCCACGCCCCGGTCCGGGCATGCGGCTCCGTCAGCGGATGCGAACGTGACGCCCGCAGTCCAGGTCCCGGCGCTCGTCTGAGCGAGCCGCACCTCCGAACCTCCACCTGAACCGACCGAGGCCGTGCGCCTCGCGCGAAAGAGAACGACGACACCATGACAAGCACCGCAAGCACGCCGACCCTCACGCCGACCTGGACGTCGACGGAGCTCGCGCGCGCCTTCAACGCGCCGAAGGGCTTCGGCGACGCGACCCTGCGCGACCGGCGCCCTGACTCCATCGAGCTGCTCGGCGGCATCCCCGACCCGTCGGTGCTCCCCTCCGCCGAGCTCGCCGAGGCGACCGCGCGGGTGCTGTCCGTGCCGGGCGTGCCCGCGCTGCAGTACGGGCGAACCGAGGGCGTGCCCGCGCTGCGGGAGTGGATCGCCGCACGCGAGGGCGTGCCGGTATCGCGTGTGCTCATCACGAACGGCGGGTTCCACGGCATCTCGCTCGCCGTGCAGCTCGTGGTCGAGCGGGGCGGCCTCGTCGCGGTCGACAACCCGATCTTCCCGCTGTTCCTGCGCGGCCTCGAACTCTCCGACGCGCGGATCCTGCCGATCACGGTCGGCCGCGACGGCTTCGACGTCGCCGAGCTGGAGGCCCATCTGATCGCCGGCGCGCGTCCGGCGGCCGTCTACACGGTGCCCGACTTCCACAACCCCTCGCAGCACAGTCTGACCCTCGAGGGGCGCCGTGAGCTCGTGCGCCTCGCGGAGCAGTACGACTTCATCCTGCTGGCCGACAACCCGTACCGGGAGCTGCGCTTCCGCGGCGAAGAGCTCGACTTCGAGATCTTCAACAGCTCCTCGCACGTGATCCACATCAACACCTTCACGAAGACGCTCGGCCCCGGCCTGCGCCTCGGCTGGATCGTGCTGCCGGAGCGGCTCGTCCCCGACTTCGTGTCGCTGCGCGCGCGTCAGGACTCGCACTCGTCGCAGCTCGTGCAGCATGCGGTCGCCGAGCTGCTCGGCAGCGCGCCGTCGTTCTTCGACGACACGCTCGCGTCCGCGCGCGTGCTGTACCGGGAGCGGGCGGATGCGCTCTCCGCCGCGCTCGAGGCCCACGCACCCGGGGCCTTCGAGATCGACGCGCCAGATGGCGGCCTGTTCCTGTGGCCGCGACTCGTCGACGACGCGATCGACGCGGACAGGCTCGCCGAGGATGCCAGCGCTGAGGGCATCGGCTACCAGCGCGGCTCGTTCTTCCCGTCCGGGCCGGGCACCGACGCGCCTCGACGTCTGCGGCTCGCCTACGGAGACACCCCCGTCGAGCGCCTGCAGGAGGCGGCCGCGCGCCTCGGCCGCGCACTCGAGAAGCAATAAGCGGACTCGTGCCAAAATATTCGGGTGGCTTCTCCGCAACGATACCGGCGTCGCGGCAGGGGTGCGGCTGAGTTCGCCGAGCTCAGCGGCTACCGCGTCGAAGGTGCGCAAGCCGAGTTCGCAGTCGATGTCACGGCCATCGACCTCGGCGATGTCGCCATGTGGCGGCTGCACCTCACGCCCGTGCAAGCCACGATCGCGGACGTCCTGCCTGGGGAACTCGAGACGGTGCAGGTGCTCTCCACCGTCTCGGGGACGATGACCGTCACGATCTCGGGCATCTCCCACGAGCTGACTCCGGGCTCGTACCTCCTCTTCGACCCGCGGCGGCCGCACGATGTGTCGAGCGCAGATGAGACGACCTCGTTCCTCTACTCGGTCCGGCGCTCCGCGGTCGAGCCGATCATCCGGGAGTTCCCCCTCAGGGTCGACGCAGACCCTGTCTACAGTCGCGCCCTGCGCGCGCTCGTCACGAGCATCCTGGACTCCGAGAGGGACTACTCCGGGCCTGGCGCGGGAAACCTGCGCATCGCGATCGAGTCGGCGCTGCTCGCGAGCATCGCGGAGGCGGTGGGGCGTTTCCGGGCGACCACGAGCGAAGGCGGCGACCGGTTCCTGGTCCTGATCGAGGGGGCCAGGCAGATCATCGCGGGAGAGTTCGCCGACCGTTCACTCTCGGCGACCACCCTCGCGCGGCGCCTCAGCGTCTCGCGTTCCCTGCTGCACAGGGCGTTCGAGAGCGTCGGCATGACGCCAGCGGTGGAGCTGCGCAACGCTCGGGCGAGGCATGCCAGGCACCTCCTGGCTACGGGCGATTCGCCGACGCAGCGCAGGGCCGCGGCCAGGGCGTCGGGCTTCGCATCGGTGACATCGATGCTCGCGGCGATCGAGGCGCTCGGCCGCGACTGAAGCCGGAGCGGCCAGTTCTGTCGCGAGAATCGTCGATTCCGTCGCCGGACCGACCGGAAGGTCTATCCCTGCGCATAGAGTCGCGAGGTCGAACGCTCGTGTGCCCCCAGGCGACGTAGCGCGACCACGGACGCGAATCGCTCAGATGCGATACGCCCACTCCCAGCACTCATCAGCACCGCACTCCCACGCGGTGCTCGCTCGTGTGCCCAATTTTCGGAACCCAGAAAGTCGCGCAATGAACACCTCCCCCGAACCCGCCAACGTCGCAGCAACCCCCACGACGACCACCCGCCGCACCCTGCTCACCGCAGCCGCCTGGTCGGCTCCGGTCGTGGCCACAGCCATCGCGGCTCCCCTCGCAGCCGCCTCCACGCTGTGCGTCGACCCCGACGTCGGCATCAACTGGGGGCTCGCGACCGTCAGCGGAACCGCGGCGACCGTCGGCAGGGCCACGACCCTCGACCGCACGGCCGTCTTCCGCCCGCAGAACTCGACCCGGCCCACGACGCCCAACATCAGCGCCACGGTGCAGCACACCTTCAGCGGCAACATGCGGGCGGAGACGAACGACGGCACCGTCTCGGCACAGAACGTCGGCGGCATCGGCCAGCGCGGCTACCAGATCAACCAGTTCAACGGCCCGAACGCCGTGACGCAACCGTCTGCAAACGACTTCCAGACGGTCGTCTTCACCTTCGCCGAGGACCTCTACAACGTTCGCTTCTCCATCACCGACATCGATCGCCTCTGGCGAGCGGGGAACGGCCTCACGCGCGACTTCCTCGACGGTGTCGTCCTCGAGTCCGCGGCACCGAGGACGTTCTCGATCCCGAGCGGCTCCACGGTCACGGGCGCCGGGACCGCCACGAGCCCCTGGTACAACTCGGTCGACGGCAACAAGAGCGAGGACGCACCCGGTGGCCAGGTCGACGTCGTCTTCGCCGGCCCGGTGCGCTCGTTCACGGTGCGCTACTTCAACCTCGGGTACATGCTCGGCACCACGAACAACACGGTGAACACCGACAACGACCAGACGATCTTCGTCACCGGTCTGCGGGTCGAGCGCCGGGCCGCCTGCTAGGGCAGCCCAGCTCGGTCGCCTCTCACCCTCCTCCGGCAGGCGAAGCTGAACCGTCGGTCGTCCCAGCCTCGGGCCCGGGACGGCCTGCGGTTCGCGGCCGCACACTGGGAGGCGCGCGACGTGGCGCTCGAGGCAGCGGGCCGCGCACTCGCCGAATCGGCGAGCGGGGCCCGCTGCTGCGAGCTGCTGCTGCGAGCCGCTGGACCAGTCGCTCGGTCCAGGCTGCTGAACCAGGCAGTGGAGTGGAGGGGTCAGTACCGGCCGGCGTCGGGGCGTTCTGCCCTGGATTTACTGCTCCGCGTTCGCGGGCGAGCCTGCGCGGGTGAGCCCGCGCTCGTCGAGCAGGCGGCGAGCCAGCACCGTCGAGCCGGCGACGGCAGCAGGCATCGTGAAGACGGCCCCACCAGGCACCATGAAGCAGAGCTGCGTCGCGACGCCGAAGCCGAGCAGCTGCGCACGATTCCCGCGGATGACGGAGGCGCGCTGCTCGCCGAGCAGCCGGCGCGCATCCAGTGCCCTGCCGGTGAGCTCCCGCGACAGGACCGTCCCATTGAGCGTGACGCCGACGACCGCCGCGGCGACCGAGCCGATGAGCGGGATGACGCCCACGATCGCGACGGCGATGGCCGCGAGGATGCCCATGCCGACGAGCCACAGGCTGCCTCTGACCGCCGCGAGGAGCCCGAGCCCCTCGCCCGGGTTCTCGTCGCCGAGGTCGCGCTCGACGGACAGCCAGATGCGCTCGTAGAACGGATCGCCGACGGTCAGCGTGATGGCGGTGAACGTCGTGACCGACAGGAAGACGCCGCCCGCGACGATGAGGGTCATGAAGGCGATGCGCAGGACGTTGCGCCACACCTCGTCCCACGACGCCGCCCAAGGGGTGGCCCACTCGACGAGGTCGTCGACGAAGAACAGGAGCGTGACGAGCGCGGCGCCAACGAGCAGGAAGACGATGAGCGCTGGGATGAGCCCGAGCAGCATCAGATGCGGCTTCTTCTTCCAGTACCCGAAGCCCTGGAAGAGCGCGCTGACGCCTGAGAAGAACTGCCCGATCATGCCACCGAGACTACTGAGGCGCGGCAGGGAAGCGGATGCGTGCATCCGTTCCCCCGCCGCGCCTCAGGAGCTGTGCGGTTCGAGCGAGAAGAACCTAGAGCGTGATGAGGCCGTTGGTCTTCGTCGTCGCGGCGTCGTAACGCTGCTGCACGTTGTCCCAGTCCGCGATGTTCCAGAACGCCTTGATGTAGTCGGCGCGAACGTTGCGGTAGTCGAGGTAGTAGGCGTGCTCCCAGACGTCGAGCATGAGCAGCGGGACGAGCCCGAACGGCACGTTGCCCTGCTGGTCGAAGAGCTGGAAGATGGCGAGCTGCTCGCCGAGCACGTCGTAGGCGAGGACAGCCCATCCGGAGCCCTGCACGCCGAGCGCCACTGCCGTGAACTGCGCGACGAACGCGTCGAAGGAGCCGAACTGCTCGTCGATCGCCGTGGCGAGCGAGCCAGTGGCCTGGCCGCCGCCGTTGGGGGAGAGGTTGGTCCAGAAGATGGAGTGGTTGACGTGGCCGCCGAGGTTGAACGCGAGGTCCTTCTCGAGCTTGTTCACGTTGGCGAGGTTGCCGCTCTCGCGGGCCTCGGCGAGCTGCTCGAGCGCCGTGTTCGCGCCCTTCACGTAGGTGGCGTGGTGCTTCGAGTGGTGCAGCTCCATGATCTCGCCGCTGATGCTCGGGGCGAGGGCGGAGTAGTCATAAGCCAGGTCGGGAAGGGTGTATGCGGTCATGGTGTGACCCTCTTTCTGTCGTGTTCTGCGGTATTGGTGAGTTCGGGTGGTGTGAGGGGCGGCCGAATCGCGGGTTCGGTCGCGGGTTGATGCGGCGGGTTGCGGCGCGGGCTCAGTCGCGGGTTCAGTCGCCGAACGTGGCGGCGTCGAGGCGGCCGAAGCGGCGGTTCTGGTACATGAGCGGCGGGACCGTGCTGCCGTGCAGGACCTCGAGGACCTCGGCGAGCACGATGGTCGAGCCGCCGACCTTGACGGTGCTGGCGATGCGGCAGCGCAGCGTCTCGCGAGCCTCGGGGAGGAAGGGCTCGCCCGTGGGGAAGTGATCCCAGCCCTGTTCCGAGGTGAAGCGGGGGGCGCCGCTGCGGGCGAAGTCGAGGGCGATCTGCTCCTGCTCGTGGCTGAGGAGGTTCACGGTGACGTCGCCGGCTTCGAGAAGTCCGCCGGCGCTGCCGGTGGCCCGCGTCACGGAGAACGAGAGCGTGGCGGGGTCGACGGCGACGGAGCTCACGCTCGATGCGGTGAGGCCGACGGGGCCGTTCGCGGTCTGGGCCGCGATGATGGCGACGGCTGCGGGGTGCTCCCTGAAGGCGGCCTTGAACTCTTCTGCCAGCGCTGCTTGGGGCAACGCCGCTGGGACTGGTGCCTCGGGGGCGGGTTCTGTCATCGAGTGGGCTCTCTGCCTGTTCTGGAGGACGGCGATCGGAGTTGCGTGTGCGTTTCCTCTTCGAGGCTAGAACCTAAAGTAAGGTTGAAGTCAATTCGAACGGTGGGATTTCACTGTGAGCGAGACACGCAAGGACACAGAGGCGCTCGATCGGGCCCCGGGGCAGCCGCACATCTCCGACGAGCTGCTCACGGTGAGCGACATGGTTCGTCGGACGGGCGTCGCCGCATCCGCGCTGCGCTTCTACGAGGAACTCGAGCTGATCGCCGCGGTGCGCACCGCCGGCAACCAGCGTCGCTACGCCCGCCACATGATTCGGCGAGTTTCGCTCATCTCGGTCGCGAAGCGCCTCGGCATTCCGCTGTCTGACGTGCAGGACGCGTTTGCCGACCTGCCGAGCGATGCGACGCCCAGCCAGGAGGACTGGCAGCGCGCTTCGCGGCGGTGGAAGCGGACGCTCGAGGAGCGGCGGCGCGGCATCGAGCGCCTCGAGCACGAGCTCATGGGGTGCATCGGCTGCGGTTGCCTGTCGATGAAGGCCTGCGGGCTCCTCAACCCCGACGATGCCCTCGCCGGCGGAGGAGCCGGCCCTCGCCGCCTCGACTGAGCGCCGCCCGCGCCCGCCCGCAGCGCCGGCCCGCCCGCGCCCGCCGCGCTGGCCCGCCCATCCACCTTCCCGATCCTGCGCACCCCCTCCGCTGCCCAGGGCTGACTTGTGGTCGTTTCAGGCCCGGAATGACGACCACAAGTCAGCCCTGGGCAGCGGAGGGGGTGCGCAGGATCGGGAAGGTGGATGGGCGGGCCAGCGCGGCGGGCGCGGGCCCGCCCATCCAC
>NZ_PSXZ01000030.1:0-12429 GCF_002931375.1 Pseudoclavibacter sp. RFBJ3
CGCGAAGACCGAGCTGCTGCGCATCGACGCCGACACCACCCTGCGCGAGTTCAGCAAGGAAGTGCGCTGGAACCAGGCCTACTACCGCCTCGCGCAGGGACTGTAGACCCGGCGGTTCTCGACCGACCCCGGTGCCGCCGCGCCACGTTCGCGGCGGCGCCGAACGACGACCACGAGGTGGCGCCGCTCTTGTTCGGAGAGGGCCAACGGCGCCACCCCGTGGCACCTCCCGTCGCTCGCCGCGATCGCGCTACGGGTGCAGCGAGGCGTCCGCCGGCGTCGTCCGCCACGCGGTGAAGTGCACCACCAAGCCGCTCCGCGACGGCGCGCAGCAGAACGGGCCGGCCGCGACGCGCGCATCGGCAGCCAGCGGTGCCACTCGAACGAGGCGCCACGGCTCGGCGTCCACCCGGGCGCGGATGGTGACGGCGTTGCCCTCCCGGCTCGCGCGCACCGTGACACGGTGGCCACCCCACTCGGGCACTGGAGCCAGCGACCAATCCGACTCGGACCTGGTGACCACGGCCCCCAGCTGCTCCTGCCCGTCGCTCAGCTCGATGCCGGCCTTGATCCAGGTCTCGTCGTCGACCTTGAGGAAGATCCCCGCCTGGTCGAACTGCTCGGTGAAGTCCACGACGAACTCCACCTCGACGGCGGAATCCTGCTCGAACGGACGCAGCAGCGCGTGCTCGGTGTCGTGGATGAACCCGTAGGACGTGGTGCGCCACGCGTCGCTGCCCTCGACGGCGGTGACGCGGAGCCCGTCCTCGCTCGCCTCCGCGGCAACCGGCTCGTTGGTCCAGTGACCGTCACCCCATGGGATGCTCGTCGCGTTCAGTTCCGTCATCATCGACTCCGTTCGGCTCGGCTCGGTTCGGTTCGGGGCGGCACGCGCAGCCCAGGTCGAGCGTGCGTGCCATCAGGTCGTTCCTCAGCCCATCATCGCTGTCGAGCGCACTGCCCTGCCAGACCGCTCCCGTTACTCCGTCCACACCCCTTCGCGCGGAATCACGAGCGGCGTGCCGGTCTCGGGGTCGTCGATGATGCGGCAGGGCAGCGAGAAGACGTCCTCGACGAGCTCTGCGGTGAGCACCTCGCCCGGTTTGCCCTGGGCGACGATCTCGCCGTCGCGCATGACCACGAGGTGCGTCGCGAAACGGGCCGCCTGGTTGAGGTCGTGCAGTACGGCGACCAGCGTGCGCCCCTCGCCGCGGAGCCGCCGGAACAGCTCGAGCAGCTCGTACTGGTGGGAGATGTCGAGGAACGTCGTGGGCTCGTCGAGCAGCAGCACGGGTGCTTCCTGCGCGAGCGCCATCGCGACCCACACACGCTGCCGCTGACCGCCGGACAGCTCGTCCACGAACCGCGACGACAGCGCATCCACACGCGTCGCGGCCATCGCATCGGTGACGGCGCGCTCGTCGGCCTCCGACCAGCGGTCGAACATGCCCTGGTGCGGGAACCGGCCCCGCGCGACGAGGTCGGCGACCCGGATGCCCTCAGGGGCGAGCGACGTCTGTGGCAGCAGGCCGAGGCGCTTCGCGACGTCCTTCGTCTTGAGTGTGAAGATGTCGCTGCCATCGAGCAGCACGCTGCCGTCGCTCGGTTTGAGGAGCCGGGCGAGGGCCTTCAGCAGCGTCGACTTGCCGCACGCGTTCGGCCCGATGATGACGGTGAACGAATGCGCCGGCACCTCGAAGTCGAGGCCCTCGATGATGGGCTGCGCGTCGTAGCCGACGTGCACGGAGGTGGCCTTGAGCTCAGCCGCGACCAGGCCCGTCGCAGGGCCTGCCAGGCTCGCTGTATCCGCTTCGATCGTCATCACTGACGTCCCTTCTTCGTGGTCTGCTCGTGCACGAGCAGCCAGGCGAGGTAGATGCCGCCGACGCAGACGGTGAGCACGCCGACGGGGAGGTCGACGATCTGCGCGACGAGGTCGGCGGAGACGAGGAGGAGCGCGCCCACGAGCGCCGACGGCAGGAGCTGCAGGCTTGCACCCTTGGTCAGCCGGCGCGCGATCTGCGGGGCGGCGAGCGAGATGAACGAGATGGGTCCGGCCGCTGCCGTGACGAGCGCCGTCAGCGCGACCCCGACGAGGGTCGAGAAGGCGCGCGTGCGGTTCGCATGCACGCCGAGCGACAGGGCCGCGTCGTCGCCCACCTCGAGCGCCGCGAGCGGACGCCCGAGGACCCCGCATCCCACGACCAGCGCGGCGAAGATGAGCGTCGCCGGCAGCAGCTGCGCGTAGCCGAGCGCGCTCAGCGAGCCGGAGCCCCAGACGGCGGCGAGCATCGCCTGCTCCTGGCTGACCCGCATCATCATGAGCGCGTTGAGCGACGCGAGCATGGCGCTCGCGCCGATGCCCACGATGATGAGCCGGAACGGACGGAGTCCCTTCCGGTAGGCGAGCAGGTAGACGGCCGCCGCGACGACGGCCCCGCCGAGCAGGGCCCCCGCTCCGATGGCGTAGTACGAGGTCGAGCCGATCCAGAGCATCACGATGATCGCGCCCGTATAGGAGCCCGTCGAGAAGCCGATGATGTCAGGCGACCCGAGCGGGTTGCGGGTGATCGACTGGAAGATCGCGCCGCTTGCGCCGAGCGCGAGGCCGGCCAGCACGGCGAACAGGAACCGCGGGAGGCGCCACTCGAACACGACGAGCCGGTGCGCCCTCGATGCATCCGAATCGAAGAGCGCCGTCAGCACCTCCCAGGGCGAGAGGGCGAGCGTGCCGTAGCCGAGCGAGACGACGCCGAGCGCCAGCACGGCGACGACGATCGCGCCGCACACGACGACCGCGCGGCGGCGGTGGAGGTTGGAGAAGCGGCCGAAGCGCACGGCGTAGGTGCGGTCGCCGAAGTCGATGCCCCGAGCAGCAGTTGCGGCGACGGCGGTTCTCTCACGTGTCGCGGTCATAGTCCGCTCACCTTCTTGCGGCGCACGAGGCCGATGAGCACGGGGGCTCCGATGATCGCGGTCACGAGCCCCACCCGCAGCTCTCCGGACGGCAGCACGATGCGGCCGAGGATGTCGGCGGCCAGCAGCAGGATGGGCGACATGACGATCGACATGACGATGATCCAGCGCTGGTCGGGCCCGACGAACCAGCGCACGACGTGCGGCACCATGAGGCCGACGAAGCCGATCGGGCCGGCGATCGCGACGGCGGTGCCGGCGAGCAGCGTCACGGCGATGACCACGAGCACTCGGGTCGAGCGGATGCGCACCCCGAGCGAGGCTGCGAGCTCGTCACCCAGCGACAGCGCGTTGAGGGAGCGGGCGCAGAACAGCGCGAGCAGCACCCCGACGATGATGAGGGGCAGGCACGTGAGCACCACGTCCATCGACCTCCCGCCGATGGACCCGACCCCCCAGAACCGGGTCACGTTGAGGGCGTCGATGTTCTTCAGCACGATGGCCGAGGTGAAGCCGCCGAGCACGGCGCTGATCGCAACGCCCGCGAGCGTGAGGGTGAGGGGCGTCGCCTTGCCGCCGCCGACCGAGCCCATGGCGTAGACGAGCATGGTCGCGAGGAACGCCCCGATGAGCGCGAACCACACGTACTGGCCGGGGGCGGTGAAGCCGAAGAGGCCGACCGCGAGCGTCACGACGAAGCTCGCGCCGGCATTGACGCCGAGGATGCCGGGGTCGGCGAGCGGGTTGCGGGTGAACGCCTGGATGAGAGCGCCGCACAGCCCGAGCGCGGGCCCGACGACAAGCCCCACGAGGGTCCGCGGGATGCGCAGGTCGAGCACCATGACGTGCTCTTCGGTGGCGCGCGAGCCGAGCAGGCCCTCCCAGACCACCTCGGGCGAGATGGCTCGCGCGCCGACGAAGATGCTCAGCACGACCGTGCCGACGAGCACCGCGAGGGCGATGACAAGCGCGAGGGTGCGCTTGGCGTTGCTGCTCGCCAGGCCGCTCCCGCTCGGGTCCCGGGGGTTCGAGCGAGCCGCCCCGGCCCTCGCGCCCGCCGTGCTGATCGTCGCCACGGCGCTGCTAGAGGCCGACCGAGGCGTAGATGCGGAAGACCTCGTCCATGCGGGTCTCCTCATCCATCTCCGGTTCGCCGTCGCCGGTCTCGCCGTAGAGGTCCGTGATCTGCTGCTTGGTCGACTCGTCGAGCGCCTCCCACTTGGCCGACCAGGCCTCGACCTCGTAGGTCCAGTAGCCGACGACCTTGTACGCGGAGCCGGGGAGGCCGAGGGTGTGGCGGAGGTGGCTGCGCACCTCTCGTGTGACGCGCGTCTCGCCGGCCACCCACACGTAGACGCTGCCGTCGTTCGGGATGTCGAGGCGGCGCACGGCCTCGACGAGGCGGCTCGGCCGGTGGCCGTTGCCGGAGCCGCGCACCCAGTGCGCCGCCTTGAGCTCGACCGACGGGAGCAGCTCGTAGCCCGCATCCCGGATCTCGCAGACGATCTCCGTCTCGACGTGTGGCGTCAGCTCGGCGATGCGCAGCGCGGCAGGCAGGGCCGGCTCGTCGCAGATGAGCACCTGCTTGGCGACACCCTCTGGCAGCGCGTACAGGTCGCGCGGCGGGTTGATGCCGAGCACGTAGCCGGGCTTCGCGCCGAGCACCCACGTGCTCGCGATCCCGCCATCGTGCACGACGAAGTCGATGTCGATCTCACCAGGCCGGTGGTCGCGGATCGTGTACGTGCGCATCTGCGATGGCTCGACACCCTCCTCGTAGTCCCAGCCGCGCCCGGAGACGAACGGCAGGCGCGGCTCGAGGTGCGCCTCGTCGGGGAAGAAGAGACGCACGTACTCGTCACCGATCCCCGTCGTGGGGTAGTCGAGCAGGTCGTCGCCGCCGAACGTGACCCGCAGCATCCCGGGGCCAAGCTGCCGCACGCCCGTCACGACGGCGCGGTGGATGCGCTCGACGTAGCCGCTTCCTGCTGTCTCAGACTCGGTTGCGGATTCGGTTCCGGCTTTGGTGAGGGCGGTCATTCCGCGCCTCCGACTCCGTTGCCGTCGATGGCGGAGTTCAGCATGGGAACGAACTCGTCGATGGCCCACGGGATGGAGAGGGGCGTGGGTGCGTTGGTCGCCATGGCGAGCGGCTCGCTCTCGAGGAACAGGTAGTGGCCGGTGGCGATGGGCTCCCACAGCTTGAACGTGGGGTGGTTGAGCGTGTAGTCGAGCTCTTCCTGGCTGTTCGACCAGGCGACGAAGATGTCGGCGGGGATGGTGTCGAGTTCCTCGAGGCTCACGGCGCCGTACCAGTTGTCGCCCTCGACGGTGCCGAGCACCGTGTCCATGGCCGGGGTGTTCTTGAGGCCCAGCTCGGTGAGGAACTGCACCCGCAGGTCGCTCGGGATGTAGATGCCGGCCTCCGTCGCCCCATCGCTGAGGGTGAGCCCGTACGCGAAGGTCGTGTCGGCGAACCGCGGGTTCTCTTCCTTGACGGTGTCGAGCTGGCCCTGCGTCTCGGCGATGATCTCGTCGGCCTTCGCGGGCTGTCCGAGGCTGTCGCCGACGATCTCGACGAGCGACTGCCACGACTCGGAGGCCCACGGCTTCTCGGGGTACGCGACCGTCGGGGCGATCTCGGAGAGGCGGTTGTACTCGACCTCGGTGAGGCCGGAGTGCGGGGCCAGGATCACGTCGGGCTCGAGCGTGAGGATCTGCTCGAAGTCGAGCTCGTTCGCGTCGTTGTAGCTCAGGATCTCCGGCATGGTGCCGCCGAGCTCCTCGACCTCGGCGCGGAACCAGGGCGAATAGCCTTCCTCGTCGCCGCCCCACGTCTCGGGAATCCCGACCGGCACGGTGCCGAACGCCGCGACGACGTCCTGCGTCGCCCAGCCGATCGTCACGACCCGCTCCGGTGCCTCCGAGATCGTGGTCTCGCCGAAGGCGTGGGTCATCGTGACGGGCAGGGCGCCCTCCTCGGCCGCCGTCGCTGTCACTCCGTCAGCCGCTTCGGCGTCACCGGATGCGCAGCCCGCGAGCGCGAGGACCGCGACGGTGGCCGCGGCGAGCGCTCCGGTCCAGCGGCCGTGCGCCGAGCGTCGCGGCGCGAGACGGGATGAGGTGGACAAGCGACGGGTGACAGCCGAGGTCAAGGTGGCTCCATTCGACAGAAGTGCAGACGCTAGAGGTAAGGCTTACCTCAGAACACACCGAGCTTACGGAGGCGGCGTATCGCTTCGCGGTCACTCGGCATCGCATTCCTGCCACCTCGGGCGTCGCGCGGGTGCCCTCTCGCCGCGCTACTCTTCGAAGGTGAATCAAGACGAGCTGTTCGGGGGGCTGCTCGCCATCTTCGTGCTCGCGGTCATCGCGATCGGTGCGATCGTCGTCTTCGGCGACCTCAGCATCCGCCCCCGCCCGAGGCGCCTCCCGCTGTGGCAGTACACGCACCGCGTCATCGGCAGGGACCAGCCGTTCGTCACCTCGAGCGGGTCATTCCCGGCGAACGAGCAGCGCCTCTGGGAACTGTGGGTCGAGAGTCACAAGCCCGGGAAGCTCGTCGCCGTTCCCGTCGATGAGCAGGCGTCCACCCCGGTCGCCGTGCCCGCCGGAGGCGACACCGGTAGCGGAGACGAGACCGGGGCCAGGGACGAGACCGGGGACGACGGTTCGCCAGCCAAGCCGGCAGAACCAGCGGAGACGCGTCAGCTGCGGGTCTCCAGGGTTTCCCGTGAGCTTCGCTCCGTGTATCCGCTGGCCCTGGTGGGCTTCAACGCCTACTTCGAGGACTACGAGAAGAGCGAGTTCCCCGTCGGCCTCATCGTGCGCGGCAGCGATGGCGTCGCGATGATGACCCTCACCGCGGACGACGTCGTCGCGTTCGATGAGCGGGGGCGCAGGCTCTGGTCGAGCCGCTGGGAGCGCCTCATCTTCTCCAACGCCCACGACCTGCTCCTGTACAACGGGCACACGCAGATCCGCATCGACGACGAAGACCAGCGCGACCTCGTCGAGGCGCTTGTCGTCAAGTACGGCCGACTCGAGCAGATGCACTTCCTGCCGGGCCCCCTGCGCCGCGACACCGAAGACTGACGTCGAGCCGGTCCACTCCTGGCACTCGCCTCGCCCCGCCGCACGTCCGCCCCGCCCCGCCAGCAGTCCGCCCAGCCCCGGCGCACCAGTCGTCGCCTCCCCCGCCAATAGTCAGTTTCGGGATGGCTTTCACGCCTGCGGATGGGTTGCAACCCATCCCGAGGCGAGCAACCCACCCCGAGACCTGGAGCTTGCGCGAGACACCGCGGAGAATCGAGCGGAAACCTGGGGCTAGAGCGAAACGCAGAGCAGCGCAGCAGCGCCGGAACGCCGGAACGCAGGAACGCCGGAGCGCAGGAACGCCGCTGCGCCGCGTCTCCGAACCTGGGGTCCGTTTCGGGATGGCTTCCACGCCTGCGGATGGGTTGCAACCCATCCCGAGGCGAGCAACCCACCCCGAAACCTGGAGCTTGCGCGAGACGCAGTGCCCGGACGGGCCGGGCGAGCTACGGCCGCCAGTCGCTGGGCTTCGACCCCATGGCGCGTCGGAAGGCTGCGCTGAACGCACTGGTCGTGGCGTAGCCGACGCGCCCGGCGACGGTGCCGACGGGCAGGTCGTCAGCGAGCATCCGCGCCGCCGCCGCCATGCGCACCATGGTGCGCCAGTGCGAGAACGTCATGCCGACCTCTGCCGCGAAGATGCGGGCGATCGTGCGCACGCTGAGCGACAGCTGCCACGCCCACGCTTCGACGCCTCGATCGTCGGCGGGGTCGCTGAGGACTCGGCGCACGAGTGGCTCGAGGCGCTCGTCGCGGGGCACGGGAACGGTCTCGACGTAGCTCGTCGCCGCGGGCAGGAGCTCGATGACGACGGCCTGCGCGCGGAGACGCTGATCGGTCTCCATGGGTGACTCGGCGAGGTGCAGCAGCAGCTCGCGGAACGCGGCGCCCAGCTGCACGGTGCCGACGGCGTGCCAGTCGGGGGCGACCTCGCTCGTGAAGTACGTGCAGCACCCGACCGACGACGCGTCGACCTCCATGGTGTGGGGCGTGAAGGGCGGCACCCAGATGCCCTGGCCGACGGCGAGCGTGCGCAGGGCACCCTCGACGAGCACCACCACGCTCCCCCGCGATGGCCACATGATCATGCCCTCCGGGTGCACGTGCGGCACCCGGTCTCCGAGGTTCGGGCCGTCGAGCACGGCCGTGGTGAGGAGGAAGGGTGCGGGAATGCCGACCGGACGGACCTCGAGGGTCGATGGTGCGGGGCTGAGCTCGAGCGCCTGGAACACGGTGCATCTCCTGGTTGTCCGGAACGCAACAGAAGTTGGCCGAACGCATCACTAACGGGACTTAGGTGAACCTTACTATCGACTGATGCCCCGTGAGAACCCCAGAACCCCGACCCCCGCATCCGTCATGTGGGACGCGCTCTTCGCGTCAGGGCGCAGCTGGAAGCTCACCCTCGCGACGCTCGGCTACATCGTGCACGAGGCCGCGGAAGCGCTTGTCCCCGTCCTCGTGGGCGTCATCATCGACCGGGCCATCGTCACGAACGACGCCGCCCAGCTCGCACTCTGGCTGGGCATCCTCCTCGCGAACTTCCTCGTGCTCTCCTTCTCGTATCGTTGGGCGGCGAGGCTCATGGTGCGCGTCTACGGGCACGGCGAACTCGAACTGCGGCGCTCGCTCCTGACCCGCGTCCTGCACCCGAACGGCGTGACGAGCCGCCGCAGTCCCGGCGAGCTGCTGCAGATCACGACCTCGGACAGCTACCGGGTCGCGGGCGTCTCCTGGTCGGTCGTGCAGCAGGGCGCGAGCACCGCCGCGATCCTCGTCTCGTCGGCGGCGCTGCTCGCGATCTCGGTGCCTCTGGGCGTCGGCGTCCTCGCGGCCTCCGTGCTGATCCTCGTCGGGATGCACGCGGCCTCGAAGCCCATCGAAGCCCGCGGCGCTCGCGAGCAGGCGTCCGCGAGCGCGGCAAGCGACGTGGCGACCGACCTCGTCGCGGGACTGCGCATCATCCGCGGCATCCGCGCCCAGCCGCAAGCCACCCGCCGGTACCTCGACGCGAGCGCCGAAGCGAAGACCGGTGCGATCGCGTCCAACCGCGGCATCCAGCGCTACCTCGCCGTGAGCGGCATCGCGTCTGGCGCGTTCCTGGCCGCTCTCGCCTTCTCGGCCGCATCTCTCGCCACCCTCGGGCAGATCACGCTCGGCGAGCTCGTCGCCGTCGTCGGGCTCGGCCAGTACCTGCAGGGCTCCCTCGCGCACGTCGGCACGTTCGCGTCGAACTGGCTGCACAAGCGCGCATCCGCGGTACGCATCGTCGCGGTGCTCAGCGAGGAGCACGCGGTGCCCGTCGAGGACACGCACGTCGGCGGCGTGGGCCTGGCCGAGGCCGTCCGTTCCACCCACAATGCCCCCGCGGCCTTCACGTGGCGGGCGCCCGACGGCACCAACATCGACGTGGCCCCCGGCTCGCTCGTCGGCCTCCGCCCGGCAACCCCGGCAGCCGCCCGCGCGCTCGCCGCCACGCTCGCCTACCGGGTTCCCCTCGAGGCCGGCGAGGTGACCGTGGCCGGGCTGGACGCCCACACCATCGGACCGGACGCCTACCGACACCTCGTCTTCGCGCCTCCCCACGACGCGACGGTCTTCTCGGCGACGCTCCACGAGAACCTGCTCGTGGATGCGGATGCGGATGGCGTCGACGGAGCGGGTGCGGGTGTGGGTGCGGGCGCGGATACCGGAGCAGGCCCCGGAATCGACCCGGATCTCGAGTCGGCCGCGGAACGCGCCGCCCTCACCGAGGTCACCGCACTGGGCTGGCACCGCCAGCTCGGCGAGCGCGGCAGGCGTCTCTCCGGCGGACAGCGTCAGCGTGTCCTCCTGGCCCGCGCGTTCGCAAGCGAGGCACGGGTCCTGGTACTCGACGAGCCGGCCTCCGCGCTCGACCCGGCAACCGAGGCGCGCATCGCGGACTCCCTCCGCGCGCACCCCACGACCACCGTGCTCGTCACTCGCAGCCCCCTCCTGCTCGCTGCCTGCGACCGCGTCATCGACGTCGAGGCGCACTCGCCCTGCGGCACGGGCGACGCTCGACCGGCCGAAACTCGACGGCCCGAAACGCCGAACGCATCCACCGCCGCAGGCGCGGTCACGCAGACCCGGCCCGAGATTCAGAACGAGACACAGGCCCAGCGCGACACCGACCCCGACACCCCAGCCACGAGCCCCGACGAGGAGCTGGCACGCCGATGAGCCACGA
Organism: Pseudoclavibacter sp. RFBJ3; assembly: GCF_002931375.1. Classification (NCBI taxonomy): domain Bacteria; kingdom Bacillati; phylum Actinomycetota; class Actinomycetes; order Micrococcales; family Microbacteriaceae; genus Pseudoclavibacter; species Pseudoclavibacter sp. RFBJ3. Next base: position 10,223 of record NZ_PSXZ01000030.1, read on the forward strand.
CGCACCGCAAGCAGCAACAGCAACAGCCCCATCCACCGCCACGCTCCTCCCCATCGCGTCGGGCCGCGAGACGGCGCGCGCCACCGCCGACCGGCTGCGCGCATCCCGTCCTCGGATCTTCGCCGTGATCCTGCTGCTCCTCGGCGGTTCCTCGTCGACGCTCCTCGTCCCGCGGCTCCTGGGCTGGCTCGTCGACCTCGTGACCGGCAGCGCGGGTGTGCAGGCGCTGGTGCTGCCCGGAGTCCTGCTGCTCGTCGTGACGTCCGTCTCTGCGCTGCTCGCCTACGCGGGCATCCGCCTCCTCGTGGCGCTCGTGCAGGAGCTCGTGAGCGGGCTTCGCGAGGACGCGATGAGCTTCGTCCTGGGCATGCGGGCCGGTCAGGCCGAGAGCTCTGACTCGTCGGACATCGTCTCGCGCGTGACCGGCGACGTCGAGTCGGTCACCGAGGCCGCCTCCGGCGTGCTGCCAGCGGTGACGCAGTCGTCGTTCATGATCGTGCTGTCGCTCGCCGGGATCGCCGCCATCAACCCGTGGCTCGGGCTCGCGGCGCTCGTCGCCGTGCCCGTGCAGGTACTCGCGACGAGGTCGTTCATCCGCCGCTCCCGCCCCGTGTACACGGAGATGCGGGTCGCCGAGGCGGAGCGCGGGCAGGTCATCATCGAGGGGGTCAGCGGGGCGGACACGATCCGCGCCCACCGCAGGCAACGCCGCCAGCTCGCCGAGGTGGATGCGCGCAGCCTGCGTTCCATCGACCTGCAGTACGAGGCGGCGCGCATCCGCACGACGTTCTTCGCCCACCTCAACACGGGCGAGTACCTTGGCGTCGCGGCGATCCTCACCGTGAGCTTCTGGCTCGTGCACGCGGGCATGGTGTCCATCGGCGGCGCGACGGCGGCGGCCCTCTACTTCCTCGCCCTGTTCGGCCCCATCGGCTCGCTGCTCTCGAGCATCGACGAGCTGCAGCTCGCCGGGGTCGGCCTCGCGAGGCTCGTCGGTGTCGTCGGCGCGCGCGACCACGACGGACGGGGCGAATCGGGGGCGCTCCGCGGAGGCGGAGACGAAGCGGGGGAAGACGGGGCGGCTGAAGACGGAGACGAAGACGGCGCGGGCGTCGCCGCGGACTCCCCCGCGATCGTCGTCGAATCGGTCGATTTCAGCTACGACGGGCAGCGGATGCAGCTCGCTGACGTGAGCCTGCGGGTCGCGCCGGGCGAACGGGTGGCGCTGGTCGGGGAGAGCGGATCGGGGAAAAGCACCCTCGCGCAGCTCATCGTCGGGGCGTTCGATCCGACGGGCGGCAGCGTGACGGTGCATGGGCGGCCCGCGGCATCACGCGAGCGGGACACGAACGTCGTGCTCGTCACGCAGGAGATCCACGTGTTCGCGGCGACGATCGCCGAGAACCTGCGGCTCGGGGCACCGTCCGCGAGCGCCGAGGACCTCGCGGCGGCGGTGCGGGCGGTGGGGGCAGACTGGCTGCTCGAGTTGGATGCGGGGCTCGACACGCGGGTGGGCGCATCCGGTCTCGCCCTCGATGGCGCCGCCGCGCAGCAGCTCGCGCTCGCGCGGGTGCTGCTGCGCGACCCGGCCATCGTGGTGCTCGACGAGGCGACGGCTGAGGGCGGAGGCGACGACCCGCTCGGCCTCGACGCGGCCCTGACGGCCGCGACGCGCGGGCGCACCTCGGTGGTCGTCGCGCATCGGCTGTCGCAGGCCCGCGTCGCCGACCGCATCGTCGTCATGCAGCGTGGACGCATCGTCGAGCAGGGCAGTCACGGCGAACTGCTCCGCCTCCGCGGCGAGTACGCCCGCCTGTGGGGCGCATGGGAAGGCGCAGCGGCGGAAGCCTCCGCCCCATCCACGCTCTCCCTCCCTGCCCGCACGCAGCCGGAGTGACCGGACGCAGCAAGAATGAGCAAGAAGCAGGCTCCCGGCGCCGCGCGCCTGCATCTCGGTGACCTCTGCGCCCCGGGTTCACGCCCGGCGCGCCGACTCCATCCCGCACAGCTCCCGCTGATCGCCGCTCGCCATCCATCCGCTCCCCGCCGCTTCCCTATCCTTCCTTCCCAACCCATCCGCCCGTCCCCCGCCAGCAACTCCACAAGAATGAGCAAGATGCAGGCTCCCGGCGCCGCGCGCCTGCATCTCGGTGACCTCTGCGCGAGAGCTGGCACTGCTCCCGCTCCCCGACCACCCCCCCCTGCCT
>NZ_PSXZ01000031.1:0-10830 GCF_002931375.1 Pseudoclavibacter sp. RFBJ3
CCCGCTCTTCGCCGACGGCGCCGCCCTGCGCACCGCCGTCGACGCCGTGATCGAGCCCTTCGACGGCACCTTCGATGTCGTCGCGGGCGTCGAGGCGCGGGCGACGAGCTCGGGGGTGAAGCGGATGTGCTCGGGGGTCGACTTCGGGTCCCGGGCCGCGGCGACGAGCAGGTCCATGGCCTTCGAGCCGATGAGGTGCGCCGGCTGGTGGATGGAGCTGAGCGAGGTCGAGGCGAAAGCCGCGAAGTCGATGTCGTCGTAGCCGATGAGCGCGATGCTCTCGGGCACCGTCGCGTGGCTGGTGCCCTGGAGGCTCTGCAGGAGCCCGAGCGCGAGCATGTCGTTCGCCGCGAAGACCGCGTCGGGGAGATCGACGCCGTCGCGCTCGGCGAGGAGCAGCCCCGCCCGCCTGCCCTCGGACATGGAGAGCGCATCCGTCGTCAGCACCTCGAGCGTCGCGCCCGGGACCTCGCGCACCGCGTCGCGGGCGCCCTCGAAGCGGTCGGTGACCTGCTGGATCTCCATCGGCCCGCCGAGGAACGCGACGCGGCGGTGCCCTGTCTCGAGGAGATGCTCGACGGCGATGCGGCCGCCGGTGCGGTCGTCCACGGCGACGGACGGGTAGCGTTCGTCGGCGCTCTCACGGTCGACGAGCACGACGGGGGTTCCGCGCTTGTGGAGCCGCTCGAGCTGGGGCATGTTGGCGGCCATGGGGGTGACGAGCACGCCGAAGACCCGCTGCTCCTCGAAGAGGCCGAGGTGGGTGCGCTCGCGTTCCTCCTGCTCGTCGCTGTTGGCGACGAGGACGGAGAAGCCGAGCTCCGCGGCGCGCTCTTCGGCGCCTCGCGCGACCTCGGTGAAGAACGGGTTGCGGAGGTCGAGGACGATGAGGCCGACGGTGCGGCTCTCGCCTGCGCGCAGCTGCCTGGCGGCGTCGTTGCGCACGAAGCCGAGCTCCTCGATGGCCGACTGCACCTTGTCGACGGTGGCCTTCGAGACCTTCTCTGGGTGGTTCAGCACGTTCGAGACCGTGCCAACGGAGACGCCTGCGAGTGTCGCGACGTCGCGCACGCTGACTGCCATGGGCCTCCTTCGGTGTACAGCGATGCTAGGGCACGCGGGGTCTGCGGGGCGGGTGCCTCGCTCGTGGGCGGCAACTCCGAAGACCGCGGGGGCTCGCCGCTCAGGCCTCGTCGAGCAGACGGGTGATGCGTTCGGCGCGGAGCGGCGAGTCGGAGAGGAGGATGCGCCAGCGCCACGTCGCGCTCTCGCCGGGCCCCAGCCTCCACTCCTCGTGGAAGAACGGAGCCGCGCAGAGCATGGGGGTGGCGTCGTTCCGCACGAACCACGGGGTGGGGGAGACCGGGTTCGCCGGATGCGCGCCCATGACGACGGTCACGGGTCCGCTCTCGAGACCCAGCCAGGCGGCTTCCGCGCCGTGCAGGGTGGCGTCCGGGTCGGCGGGCAGCAGCGGCGACAGCGGGCGCGCGCCCGAGAAGCTGGGGTGCAGTCGCAGGAACAGTCCGCCGTAGCCGGCGTCCGGGCGGCCGGCGGTCGTAGGCGAGCCGAACGCGAGCTCGGCGTCGCGGAGGTTCGTCCAGCGGCTGCTGACATCGAGGACGCCGACGCTGCGCCCGTCGTCGTCGCGGATGCTCGCGTCGAGCATCCGCTCTTCCCGCAGGAACGCGGAGCCGTCGGCCTCGCGCCACGTGAGCCGCGTGCCGTCGACCGGCTGCGTCTCCTCGACCGTCTGCGAGCCGTTGTTGTCGAGCTGCACGTAGCCTCGACCATCCACCCACGTCACGCCGCCCCACAGGTTGACGTCATGAACGGCGTCGCCGATGCGGATGTTCGCGACGGTCACGGAGAGGCCCCAGTGCCAGGTGTGGTCGGCGGGCCGGAAGTCGCTCACGACGGCGCCCGCGGGGGTGCGCAGCGGATGCACGTAGGGGCGGGGCGACTCGATCGGCAGCGCGCTCGGGTCGCGGTGCACGACCGTGCCGAGGCCGAAGGGCAGCTCTTCGCGGGAGGGTGAGCTCATGACCGGCGCTCGTCGCGCACCCGAGCGGACATCTGTGCGCGCAGCTCGCCCGATTCTCTGACCTCACGGAGGGCGACGGCGGCCGAGCGCTCGCTCGACGCGTAGAGGGCGGCCACGATCTCCGTGGACCTGGCGGGCGCGGAGGCGACGTCCGGCAGCGCGGCACCTGCCGCGAGGGCGGGGTAGACGGCGTCGATGTAGGCGTCGTGCCCGCTCGCCCGCTCGGCCGCGGGGAACGCCCAGCTGCTCGGCGCATCCGCCCCCGGGCGTGGGGTGATGCGCCAGTCGGCGTGCCCGTGCCCGTAGAGGTGCTCGAGCTCGACCGTCGCGAGCTCGGTGTCGATGCGGATGGAGCTCGCCTGCCTGGGTGAGACGGCGCTGGTCATCGCCGTCGCGACGACGCCGGACTCGAAGCGCAGCACCGCCGTCGAGACGTCCTCCGTCTCGATGTCGCGCGCGAGGCGCCAGGTCTGGCCCTGGACCTCATCCACCTCACCGAGGAGATAGGCGAGCAGGTCGAGCTGGTGGATGCCGTGGCCGAGGGTCGTCCCGCCGCCTTCGTTCGCCCACGTGCCTCGCCAGGGCGCGGCGAAGTACGTGTCGTCCCTGAACCAGAAGGTGTCGCAGCGGGCGAGGAGCGGGCGCCCGAGGTGGCCGTCGTCGAGGAGGCGCTTGACGTGCGCCGTCGCGGTGCCGGTGCGCTGCTGGAAGACCACGGCGAGGTGCCTGCCTGCGGCCTCGCCGGCTGCGACCATCCGGTCGACGTCGCGGAGGGTGAGCGCCGGCGGCTTCTCGACGACGACGTGAGCTCCGCGCGCGAAGGCTTCTTCGGCCTGGGCCGCGTGCCCTGCCGGCGGGGTGCAGAGGTGCACGACGTCGAGGTGCCCGTCTGGCAGCGAGGTCGCGGAGCGCGGGATGCCGTACTTCTGGGCGAAGGCGGCTGCCCGGTCCGCGTCGACGTCCACGGCGACCACGACCTCCGCGTCGTCCCTGGCCGCGATCGCCTCGGCGTGCAGTCGAGCGACGTCGCCGGTGCCCACGATGGCTGCGCGCATTCTCGTCATGGTGTCCTCGTTCCGTCGTGATGCAGTCTCGCCGATGCCGGCGCGTGCGGTGTCCTCGATGCCGGTCGAGGCCGCCCCCGCGCGGGGGCGGCCTCGGTCAACGCCCCTTCGGGTCGGTTCAATCGTGGTTCTCGATGTCCTTGCCGCGCGTCTCCGGAGTGAACAGCGTCGCGAGGGCTGAGACGGTGGCGATGGCGAGGGTGAGCCCGCCGACGACCAGCGGCACGTTGTCCGAGCCTGGAGGGGCCACGAACGTGAAGATCGAGGGCAGGAAGGCGACGATCATGAGGCCGACGTTCTGCGAGATCGCGAAGCCGGTCACTCGGGTCTGCGTCGGGAACAGCTCCTGGAAGAACGTCGCGAAGGTGGCGTTCCACATCTGGAAGAGCACGCCCATCATGAGGATCGCGAGCACGATCGTGAGCACGAGGTTGCCGGACTGGATGGCGCTGAGGTAGCCGATCGCGACGAGCCCGGATCCGAACGAGCCGACGATCATGAGCGTGCGGCGCCCGATCTTGTCGGAGAGCATGCCGAAGACGGGGATGACGATGACGGCCGCCACGTTGGCGATGAGCGGCACCCACAGGAACGTGGAGGCGGGCATCGCGACGCCGTAGGCCTCCTGCGTCGCGAAGCTCGTTCCGAAGACGAGGGTCGTGACGCCGGCGACGTTGGCGAGGGTCATGAGGATCGCGCGGAAGACCGTCCAGCCGTTGTTCTTGAAGAGCTCGATGACGGGCGCCTGGCGGTTCTGGGCCTGCTGGACCGCGAGCGAGCGGGTGTAGGCCGGCGGCTCTTCGACGTGCTTGCGGATGAGGAAGCCGGCGAGGACGACGACGGCACTCAGCATGAACGGGATGCGCCAGCCCCACTCGATGAAGGCTTCGTCCGTGAGGACCGCGGTGAGGGGGATGAAGACTGCGGTCGCGATGATCGAGCCGGCCTGGGTGCCCTGCAGGCCGAAGCTCGCGAAGAACCCTCGTCTGCCTGCTGGGGCGTGCTCGACGATCATGGCGCTCGCACCGCCGAGCTCGCCGGCGACGGCGAAGCCCTGGATGAGGCGCAGGAACACCAGGATCAGGGGCGCCCAGAGGCCGATCTGGTCGTAGGTGGGGAGGAACCCGACGGCGAGCGTCGAGAGGCCCATGAGGAGCATCGCGATGACGAGCACGTTCTTGCGGCCGTGCTTGTCTCCCCAGTTGCCGAGCACGATGGCGCCGATGGGGCGCGCGACGTAGCCGACGGCGTAGGTCGCGAGCGAGGAGATGAGGGCGACGGTGGGGTCGCCGGTCGGGAAGAAGACGACGGGGAAGACCAGCGCCGCCGCCTGCGAGTAGAGCGTGAAGTCGTAGTACTCGAGGACGCTGCCGATCCATCCGCTGAGCGCGGCCTTGCGGGGCGTCTTGCCCTCGTTCTCCTGTGACACCGCACCAGTGTCACTCTGTGTTCTCGTCATTGAAAATCCTCGTCATCTTTGACCGTGTTCGATATCCCACTCGGAGCGGGTAAGCGCTTTCCACTTTGCCACTCGCTCTGAAACGTGTCAAGCGAGATCGCGACGAAGGTCTCAACCCGCCGACTGCGCCCGCGAGCGCTCCACCCAGCGCCAGGCCAGGGCGGCCACGATCACGACGGCGACGCCGACGCCCGTCTCCAGGATCCTGGCCAAGAGCAGGGTGAGATCGGGCTGCGGGTGCGCGAAGTCGAGCATGACCAGCGCCAGCGGGGTGACGAAGACGAGGGCGAGTCCGTAGTTGCGCACGACGAACAGCTCCGCGCACATCTGCAGCACACAGATGATGGCGATCGTCACGAGCGGAGGCAGGTCGACGGCCATGATCAGCCACGCGACGCCCACTCCGGCGATGGTCCCCGTGAGGCGGTGGCCGGCCCGCACCAGCTGCTCGTCGGGGCCCGAGGTCGCGAGCGCGGCGGCGGCCGCGACCATGGCCCAGTAGGGGTAGTCGAGCCCGAGAGATGTGGGGATGAGCCCCGCGACGCCGACGACGAGGCCGACCCCCACTGCCGCGCTGATGCGCAGCCTCTCGGGTCTGGTCGGGGCGGCGGATGCTCGTGCCCGGCGCTCGACGTCGCGGGCGGCTGGGCGGACCAGGCCCGAGATGCCGACGATCAAGGCGAAGGCCGCCGACGCGGCGGCCGTGCCGGCCGCGAGGAGCGCATCCGCCTCGCCTCCCGGGATGGAGGCCGTCGCGGAGAGCGCGAAGACGGGAAAGAGCGCGCCAGTCGGCTTCCATCCGAACCGCTGGGCGGCGCCCGTGATGACCGCCGCGTAGGCGGCGGTCGCCGGGAGGACGAGCCACTCGCGCTGCTCGGAGAGGCTCACTGCGGCGCCGACGCTGACAGCGCCGACCATGCCGACGGCCACGCCGCTCTGCAGGCGAGCGCGGATCACGTGCGAGTGGCTGCGCCCGTAGAACGAGACGAAGGCGCCGAAGGTCGAGTAGAGCGCGAGCTCGACGTGCCCGATGCTCCACAGGATCAGGAGTGGGACGCCCACGGAGATGCCAGCGCGGACAGCGACACGGTGGGCGCCGTTGTGGGGGCCGAGGTCGAGGAGGCGGCGGGGGTGTGGCAGCTCGGCCATCGGGTGGGTTCGTGTCATGTGCGTGCGATGGTCCCTGCTCGTGCGGTGTCCTGGAATGCGCTTTCCGAGGGTAGTGGATGCGGGTTTCACCCGTGTTCACGCGGATGTCGCGCCCGGCTCACCCCGGTGGGCGGACGTGAACCGCCGCACGTGCTTGACACGATTCACTCCGGCTCGTAATCTGAGATCACTGAAACGATTCAATACGGTTCGGCGCGAATCAGGCATCCCCGCTCGCCCGCATACCGTGAATCGAGTTCCCGAAGCCGTGGACGACGTCGTTCGGCCCGGGAGCGCATCCGCAACCGACCAACGAAGGCGACGAACCGTGAGCATCCTCTCCGCAGACCAGCTTGCAGCGCTCGAAGGACAGGGCATCGAGCTCCCGTCCTGGGCGTTCGGCAACTCAGGCACCCGATTCAAGGTGTTCCAGACGGCAGGCACGCCGCGCGACCCGTTCGAGAAGATCTCCGACGCAGCCCAGGTCAACACGTACACCGCGCTCGCCCCCAGCGTGGCCCTGCACATCCCGTGGGATGTCGTCGACGACTTCGCCGCGCTCCGCAAGCACGCCGAAGACCTCGGCGTCGAGCTCGGCACGATCAACTCCAACACGTTCCAGGACGACGACTACAAGTTCGGCGCCCTCACGCACGAAGACGCAGCGGTGCGCCGCAAGGCCATCGACCACCACCTCCGCTGCATCGACGTCATGGACGAGACCGGATCGCGCGACCTGAAGATCTGGCTCGCCGAGGGCTCCAACTACCCCGGCCAGGCCGACCTCCGCGGCCGTCAGGACCGCCTGCACGACTCGCTGCAAGAGATCTACGCCCGCATCGGCGACGACCAGCGCCTCGTGCTCGAGTACAAGTTCTTCGAACCGGCGTTCTACCACACCGACGTTCCGGACTGGGGCACGAGCTACGTGCAGGTCGCGGCCCTCGGCGAGAAGGCCATGGTCTGCCTCGACACCGGCCACCACGCGCCCGGCACCAACATCGAGTTCATCGTCATGCAGCTGCTGCGCCTCGGACGCCTCGGCTCCTTCGACTTCAACTCGCGCTTCTACGCCGACGACGACCTCATCGTCGGCTCGGCCGACCCGTTCCAGCTGTTCCGCATCCTCGCCGAGGTCATCCGCGGCGGTGGGCTCAACAACCCCGACGTGGCCTTCATGCTCGACCAGTGCCACAACGTGGAGTCGAAGATCCAGGGCCAGATGCGCTCCGTCCTCAACGTGCAGGAGATGACGGCCCGCGCGCTGCTCATCGACAAGGACGCCCTCACGGCGGCGCAGAAGTCCGGCGACGTGCTCGTCGCGCACGAGATCTACATGGACGCGTTCTCGACCGACGTGCGCCCCGCCCTCGCCGAGTGGCGCGAGTCGCGCGGCCTGCCCGCGAACCCGCTCGCCGCGTTCCGTGCATCCGGGTACGAGCAGCAGGTCGCCGAGGAGCGCGTCGGCGGCGTCCAGGCCAGCTGGGGCGCGTAAGCGTCACCCCTCACCGACCTCACGAGCTTCGAAGGAACTGACATGACGAACCCAGCAGCAGCCGATCTCATCTCGCGCAGCAACCGCCTCGGCGAAGACCCCAAGAACACGAACTACGCGGGTGGGAACACCTCCGCGAAGGGCACCGAGACCGACCCGGTGACGGGCGAGCCCGTCGAGCTGCTCTGGGTGAAGGGCTCCGGGGGAGACCTCGGAACGCTCACCGAGCAGGGCCTCGCCGTGCTCCGCCTCGACCGCTTCCGCGCGCTCACGAACGTCTACCCGGGCGTCGAGCGCGAGGACGAGATGGTCGCGGCCTTCGACTTCTGCCTGCACGGCAAGGGGGGCGCGGCCCCGTCGATCGACACGGCCATGCACGGCCTCGTGGATGCGGCGCACGTCGACCACCTGCACCCCGACTCGGGCATCGCGATCGCGACAGCTGCCGACGGCGAGGAGCTGACGGCGAAGATCTTCGGCGACAAGGTCGTCTGGGTGCCCTGGCGCCGCCCCGGCTTCCAGCTCGGCCTCGACATCGCCAACATCAAGGACGAGAACCCGCAGGCCATCGGCTGCATCCTCGGCGGGCACGGCATCACCGCCTGGGGCGACACCTCCGAGGAATCGGAGCGCAACTCGCTCTGGATCATCGAGACCGCATCGGCGTACATCGATGCACACGGCAAGGCCGACCCCTTCGGCGGCGTCGTGAGCGGCTTCGAGGCGCTCCCCGCCGACGAGCGCCGTGCACGCGCGGCGGCCCTCGCGCCGTCGATCCGCGCCGTCGCCTCGCACGACGCCCCCATGATCGGGCACTTCACCGACGATGAGCGCGTGCTCGACTTCCTCGCGAGCGAGAAGCTCACCGAGCTCGCCGCCCTCGGCACGAGCTGCCCCGACCACTTCCTGCGCACCAAGGTCAAGCCGCTCGTGCTCGACCTGCCGACCACGGCATCCGTCGAGGAGCAGCGCGCTCGCCTCGAGGAGCTGCACGCGGCGTACCGCGCCGACTACAAGGCCTACTACGACAAGTTCGCGACGGCCGAGTCGCCCGCCATCCGTGGCGCCGACCCGCTCATCGTGCTCGTCCCCGGCGTCGGCATGTTCTCCTACGGCAAGAACAAGCAGACCGCCCGCGTCGCCGGTGAGTTCTACTTGAACGCGATCAACGTGATGCGCGGCGCCGAGGCCCTCTCGAGCTACTCCCCGATCTCCGACGAGGAGAAGTTCCGCATCGAGTACTGGGCGCTCGAGGAGGCGAAGCTGCAGCGCATGCCGAAGCCCAAGACGCACCAGGGCCGCATCGCCTTCGTCACGGGTGCCGCATCCGGTATCGGCAAGGCCATCGCGACCCGCCTCGCAGCCGAAGGCGCGTGCGTCGTCGTCGCCGACCTCGACCTCGAGAAGGCACAGGCCGCCGCCGCCGAGCTCGGTGGCACCGACGTCGCGATCGGCGTCGCAGCGAACGTCGCGGACGCCGCCGGCGTGCAGGCCGCCATCGACGCGACCCTCCTCGCGTTCGGCGGCATCGATCTCGTCGTCAACAACGCGGGCCTCTCCCTCTCGAAGCCGCTCCTCGAGACGACCGAGAAAGACTGGGACCTGCAGCACGACGTCATGGCGAAGGGCTCCTTCCTCGTGTCGAAGGCCGCCGCCAAGGCGCTCATCGAGCAGAAGCTCGGCGGCGACGTCATCTACATCTCCTCGAAGAACTCGGTCTTCGCTGGCCCGAACAACATCGCGTACTCGGCGACGAAGGCCGACCAGGCCCACCAGGTCCGCCTCCTCGCGGTCGAGCTCGGCGAGCACGGCATCCGCGTCAACGGCATCAACCCCGACGGCGTCGTGCGCGGATCCGGCATCTTCGCGGCAGGCTGGGGCGCCAACCGCGCCGCGACCTACGGCGTGAAGGAAGAGGACCTCGGTCAGTACTACGCGAACCGCACCATCCTCAAGCGCGAGGTCGTGCCGGAGAACGTCGCCGACGCGGTGTACGTGCTCACGGGGCCAGAGCTCACACGCACGACCGGCCTGCACATCCCCGTCGACTCGGGCGTCGCGGCGGCCTTCCTGCGATGACCGAGTCTGCTGCGCAGGGATCGAGCGCCGCAGGCCGGGGCGGGGCGGATGCGCCCCGCACGGTCGCGGCGGTCGATCTCGGAGCCACGAGCGGTCGCGTCATCACGGGCACGATCACGGACGGCGTGCTCACGATGCGCCACGAGGCGCGCTTCCCGAACAACCCCGTCCGCACACGCGACGGGCTGCACTGGAACCTCCTCGGCCTCTACCAGCACGTCCTCGACGGGCTGGCCGCGGCTGAGCGTGACGCACCTGGCCAGATCGCGAGCATCGGCATCGACTCGTGGGCGGTCGACTACGCGCTGCTGCGCGAGGGTCGTGTCCTCGGTGTCCCGTACGCGTACCGCGACGAGCGGACCGCCCGGGGCGTCGAAGCCGTGCATGCCATCGCCTCCGCCGAGGAGCTCTACCGCCGCAACGGTCTCCAGCACCTGCCCTTCAACACGGTCTTCCAGCTCGCGACCGACGGTGAGCTGCTGGGCCTCGCCGACCAGCTGCTGCTCCTGCCCGACCTGCTTGCCTACTGGCTGACGGGCGCGCAGGTCGCCGAGCGCACCAACGCCTCCACGACGGGTCTGCTTCGCGCCGACACGCGTGAGTGGGATGCGGAGCTCGCCGAGCGCGTGGGGGTCCCCGCCCGCATCCTGCCGCACCTCGTCGACCCTGGTGCCGTGCTCGGCTCGCTCGAGGGCGAGGCGGCCCGCGTCGTCGGGCGTGACATCGAGGTCGTCGCGGTCGGCTCCCACGACACGGCCTCCGCGATCGTCGCCATCCCCAACGAGGGGCGCGACTTCGCGTACATCTCGTGCGGCACGTGGGGCCTCGTCGGCCTCGAGCTCGACGAGGCGGTCGTCACCGACGCCGCCCGCGAGGCGAACTTCACGAACGAAGGCGGCGTCGACGGCCGCGTGCGCTTCCTGCACAACGTCATGGGCCTCTGGCTGCTGTCGGAATCGCAGCGGCACTGGGAGCCGGCGGCGACGGATGCGCAGCGCTCGAGCACCCTCCAGCAGCTGCTCGCCGACGCGGCCCAGGTGGGCGGCGACGTGCCGATCTTCGACGTCAACGACCCCGTCTTCATGGCGCCAGGCGACATCCCAGGGCGCATCGCCGACTGGCTCACCCAGCGTGGCCTCGAGGCACCGACGGCGCCAGCCGGCATCGTCCGCTCGATCGTGGAGAGCCTCGCGCAGGCATTCGCCGAGGCCGTCACGACAGCCGCGGCCCTCGCCGAGCATCCGGTGAGCGTCATCCACATCGTCGGCGGCGGATCGCAGAACGCGCTCCTCTGCCAGGCGACGGCCGACCGATCCGGGATGCCCGTGCTCGCGGGCCCCGTCGAGGCGACCGCGATGGGTAACCTGCTTGTGCAGGCGCGCGCGCACGGCTGGATCCCCGACAGTCTCTCTGAGATCCGCTCCATCGTCGCCAGATCGACGCAGATCATCCGCTACGACCCGAAGATCACCCGATAGAAGCAAAGGCAGCTGCCCCATGGTGAAACGTCAAGCCCCCAAGCCCCTCGAGCTGCTCGAGCTCA
>NZ_PSXZ01000032.1:0-8757 GCF_002931375.1 Pseudoclavibacter sp. RFBJ3
ACCCTGTGGGAGAGTAGGTCACCGCCGGACTTCTTCATAAGCCGGGGTTGGTTGTTGAGTGAGCAGAGATGCTCCTCGATGACCAACCCCGGCTTTTTTGTTGCGCAAAATCGTCCAGGCGCCTGGACGGGCGGGGCGCGCGCAGTGGTCGGTCAGCGCGCAGGCTGCTCAGGGCGGGAGCCGCCGGCCTCGACGCCGGGCGCCTTCGTCGTGAGCCTTCGCCGCGATGGTCTGCGCGTCTTCGTGGATCGCCGACATGATGGTCGCGCTCACGAACCCGACGATGAGCACGCCGGACACCATGAGCGAGACGGCCAGGGCGCGGCCGGCGAGCGTCACGGGCGTGAAGTCGCCGTAGCCGACCGTCGTGATCGTCGTGAACCCCCACCACAGCGCATCTCCCATGCTCACGATCGACGCGCCGGGCGTCTTGTGCTCGACGAGGTACACGCCGAGCGACGTCGTGTACACGTACAGGAGCGACGCGATCGATACCGCGAGGACATTGCGGGTTCGCTTCGCGCGAGGGCCACCGAGGCGGAAGAACGGCAGGCGCCAGAGGTACGTGACGATGAGGAACGGCCGCAACACGACGACGAACAGCGACAGCAGTCCGAACCAGCGCGAACGCACGAAGGTGAGCTTCACCGGGCTGATCACGAGGCGGATCAGGAACTCGACGATGAAGAGGGCCCAGCTGACCGAGACGACGCTCGTGAGCTGGCTCTGCGCGTCCGCGCTCAGCTGCACGTCGATGAGCAGGAGCGATGACGCCGCGAAGAACACGACCGCGACCACGAACATCGGCAGCGACGTGGAGTGCTCCCAACGTGCCAGCGCCCGCCAGCGGGCCTCGGCACGTGCCGAGGCCCGCCGCTCAGCAGCCGCTTGGTCGTCGTGACTCGGCCGCTGGTCGTTGCTGCTGCCCGTGCTGGAGGTCATACCTCGAGCGACCCACAGGAGGGTCCACGCCGCGAGCAGGAAGCTCGAGCGCGGGAAGCGGAAGCCCGGTCCCTGCTTAGTGGTGCGGGTCCCGTTCCCGGTCGTCGTCTCCGAGGATCAGCACTGCTGCGAGGCGCACGAGCGTCGCCTCGTCCTGCGGGTGGGCGTCTGAGCCGGCGAGCAACGAATCGCAATACGCGGTGAGGAATGCGGCCGCCGAGTGCTGCAGTGGTGTCCTGCTGCCAGCTCGGGACGTCGACAGTGTGCCTGCGTCCGTGCCCGCGGGCATGAGCTGCTCACGGGGAATCGTGAAGCAGTGCAGGATCGAGTCGGCCTGCAGTCGGTGGGTGTGCGGTGCTGAGTTCAACACGAAGGTCGCATCGAGCGGGTCGAGGGTCGTCGAGCGCGTCCCCTGGCTGCTCGCGACGGAGCCCGTGCGTGAGATGAGCAGGACGACCTCATCCGTGAGCTCGCCCGCTGGGCCCTCGAGGCGCACCGCATGAGCGCCGGGGTGGATCACGCGGACGCGGACACGTCCGGCTTGATGCGATCGTTGCGAACGATCGCCAGCGGGGTAGTTCACGGGCACCTCCTGGGCTCCCAGATGGTCACGGGCTCTTTGTCCGGATCCCCCCTCTGGCGCGGGGACGGGAGGGGTGTTGGCTCCTCGTACCGTCTCGGAGACGACAGCGGACCCCGGCAAAGATGCCGGGGTCCGAAGCCTTGGTCGTGCGAGCGCGTATTACGCCTTGTTCCTGCTGCTGCGGCTCGTGATGAATCCCCAGATGAGGAGAACGATGAGCGAGCCACCGATGGCCAGGAGCCAGCTGCTGAGCGAGAAGAACGCGTCAACGCCCTCACCGAAGAGCATGCCGCCGATCCAGCCGCCGAGCAGTGCGCCGACGACGCCGAGGATGAGGGTAGCGATCCAGCCGCCAGCCTGCTTGCCGGGCAGGATGAGCTTCGCGATGGCCCCGGCGATGAGTCCGAGAAGAAGGAATGCGAGGAATCCCATGAGAGCTCCAGAGTTCGATGTTGACTGTAGTCGCCGGTGTCGGACGATGGCTTCCCCTGTGGCGCTTGTGGCACTCAGTTGGCACTGCCGCGTCTTTAACCGGACAACCCATTGTGGCCCCCGGATATCCATATAACGAAATCCTGTGCGGGAATCCACGGAAATCCGTGCCCTCGCTGTGATATTCGCGCAACACTGAAAGTGCTGGGCCGAAAAGCAATCAGATAAAGGCCCCGGATGCAAGATCCGGGGCCATATCTGTTTGTCGTGCTAGATGCGTTTGTCTTACATCATCGACGGCGGCATGAGCACCGAGTCGATCAGGTAGACGGTTGCGTTGGCGGTCTGGACTCCACCGCAGATGACCTTGGCGTCGCCGACCATGAGGTTGTCGCCTTCACCGGTGACGGTGACGTTCTCGCCCTGGACGGTCTTGTGGTCGCCAGCGATCTCGTCAGGCAGGATCTGTCCCTCAACCACGTGGTAGGTGAGGATCCCCGAGAGGAGGTCAGCGTCGGTCTTGAGCGTGTCGATCGTTCCTGCATCGATCTTGCCGAAGGCCTCATCGACCGGTGCGAAGACCGTGAACTCTCCGCCGTTCAGCGTCGAGACGAGGTCAACGTCGGGGTTGAGCTGGCCGGAGACAGCCGCCGTGAGCTGCGTGAGCAGCGGGTTGTTGGAAGCCGCAACTGCGACCGGGTCCTGGGACATGCCCTGGACAGAGCCTGCTCCGTCCGGAACCTGAGCTGCGTAGTCGGCGCAGCCGGATCCGACGAGGTTGGCTGCTGGGTCCATCGTCTCCATGGTGGTTTCCATAGGCGTCTCCATTGCAGTCTCCATGGGGGAGGCTTCCGTGGAGGCGTCGGTCTCAGCCATGGGGGCCGAGTTCGAGCAGGCTGCCAGGCCGAAGGTCGAGATGGCCGCCAGCGAGAGGAGGGCGAGTGAGCCCTTCCTGGTGATAGTGCGCATAACTTCACTCCTCATTTCTCGGCCGGGGGGCCGGAGCCGCATCCGTTGCGGTTCACAAAGGCATTCGGAGGCCCTCCTGAAGCGGATTGGAAAAGTTCGGAATAAAACTTCGGTGGCCCCCACATGCCCGTCATTCCGGGGATCTCGCGCCCTCAACACCGTGCGTGTCGTCAGTCCGCGACGCTCAGTGCGGCTGTTCGGACGTGCTGCTGCACGGATGCGGGGCCGGCGCTGAGCGCGGCTGGGCCGTCTATAAGAACGTCTATAGCGAGGTGTCCCCGCCTGCTGGCCGAACACGTGACCAGAACGGGGCAGCTTCCGGTGCCTTTCTCAGGAGTGCGCCTGGGCCGTCGTCCGGTGGCCAGCGCGGATCGAGCGCATCGAATACGCGGAAACGACAAACCGATAGGCACACGGCTCCGAATGCAGTGCACAGGCATGAACGTCCGCCTGACAACCATGCTTCAGGGAGCGCAACATGATCTCGCTAGGACTCATAGGCTTCCTCGGAGGCCTCATCACGGGAATCTCCCCGTGCATCCTTCCCGTGTTACCCGTCATCTTCTTCTCGGGCGGCGTGCAGGGTGCACGCAGCGACGAGGAGATGCAGGCCGAGGCCCAGGATCCCGGGGCCGAAGGGCCTGACGAGGGCGCGCTCAAGACGAGAGTCAAGAGCGAGCGCACGACGAAGCGGCGCGCATCCGCCCGGCCGTACCTCGTCATCCTGGGCCTCGTTACGAGCTTCAGCGTCTTCACGCTGCTCGGCTCGCTGCTCCTCAGCCTCCTCGGGCTCCCCCAGGATGTGCTGCGCTGGGCAGGCATCATCGTGCTTGTCCTCATCGGCGTCGGCCTCATCGTGCCGAAGTTCGAGCACCTCCTCGAGAAGCCGTTCTCCTGGATCCCGCAGAAGCAGGTCAACACCGACCGCGGCGGCTTCCTCCTCGGCATCGCGCTCGGCGCCGTCTACGTGCCGTGCGCCGGCCCCGTGCTCGCAGCCATCACGGTTGCCGGCTCGACCGGTCAGATCGGAATCGAGACCGTCATCCTCACGGTGACGTTCGGCATCGGCGCCGCGATCCCGCTCCTCATCTTCGCCCTCGCTGGACGTCGCGTCGGCGAGCGAGTCAAGTCGTTCCGCAAGCACCAGCGCGGCATCCGCATCACTGCAGGTGTCGTCATGATCGCCCTCGCGATCGGACTCGTCTTCAACCTCCCGCAGCTCCTCCAGCGTCTTGTGCCGGACTACACCGCCGGCCTCCAGGAGCAGTTCAACTCCAACGAGCAGGTCGAGGAGGCGCTCGCCTTCGGTGGCCTGGTCAACGACCAGAACGAGCAGCTCACCAACTGCACGCCCGGCGACCCGGAGCTCGGCGACTGCGGTCCTGCCCCAGAGATCCTCGACATCCAGGAGTGGATGAACACCCCTGACGGCGAAGCGGTGCAGCTCGCTGCGGAGGCCTCTGAGGGCAAGGTCGTCCTCATCGACTTCTGGGCCTACTCCTGCATCAACTGCATCCGCTCCATCCCGCACGTCACCGCATGGGACCAGGCGTACAAGGACGCCGGCCTCCAGGTGATCGGCATCCACTCTCCTGAGTACGCCTTCGAGAAGGAAGCCTCGAACGTCGCCAACGCGATCGACGAGTTCGGCATCGAATACCCCGTCGCCCTCGACAACAACCTGGGCACCTGGACCAACTACCGCAACAGGTACTGGCCAGCCCACTACCTGATCGACGCAACGGGAACCGTCCGTGCCATCCACTTCGGTGAAGGCGGATACGCCGAGACCGAGGCCCAGATCCGCGACCTCCTCAAGGAAGCGAACCCGGACGTGCAGCTCCCCGGCGAGACCGACACCTCGGACACCACGCCGGAACTCGGAAGCACGACACCCGAGACCTACCTGATGCCGACGAAGGTCGTCAACTACGCAGGTGAAGGCGAGTATGGCCAGGGCGACCGCAGCTTCACGTTCCCCGCGCAACAGCAGCAGGACACCTTCTCGCTCGACGGTGACTTCAACCTCGACTCGCAGGGCATCCGAAGCGACGACGGAGGAAAGATCAAGCTCTCCTACACCGCCTCGACCATCCGCATGGTGCTCGGCGGCTCCGGAACAGTGACCGTCGACGATGGCACCGGCCCTCGAGAGATCCAAGTCGAGGGCAACCCAGGCTCATACCTCCTCTTCGAAGGGGACCAGAGCAAGCAGGGAGAACTGACCGTGACGCTGGGGGGTGGCGTGGATGCTTACTCATTCACCTTCGGTTGAGATCAGGCCGAACGTCCCAGCAACGCACTTCCCAGGAACCCAACACGAAGTCAACGAACTTCGCGAAACGTTCGCGAGATGGCAAGCTGAACTTGTGAGCGAAGCCATCGGAGAGATAGAGGACCTTCTCGTGCGCACCGCTACAGGAAGCAAGGAAGCCTTCTCGACCCTCTACGACCTCATGGCACCACGTGTCCTCGGACTCATCAGGCGAGTGCTTGTCGACCAGGCGCAGTCCGAAGAGGTCGCCCAAGAGGTGCTGCTCGAGATCTGGCAGACCGCCGCATCGTATTCGCCGAGCAAGGGCAAGGCGACCACATGGATGCTGACTGTCGCGCACCGCAGAGCCATCGACCGGGTGCGTGCATCCCAGGCATCGAAGGACCGTGACCTGAAGATCGGGGCACGCGACTTCGAAGGGGAACGCGACGACGTCGCCGAGTCCGCTGAGATCAGCATCGAGCACAAGAGGGCCCAGAAGGCACTCAGCGCGCTCAGCGATCAGCAGCGGGAGGCGGTCACCCTGGCCTACTACGGGGGTCTCACCCAGAGTGAGATCGCGGAACGGCTCGAGGTGCCTCTCGGCACGGTGAAGACAAGGATCAGAGACGGAATGAATCGGTTGCGTCGCGAGTTGGGGGTGGTGTCATGAGTTACGAACAGGAACGTGAGGAGCTCGAGCAGCTGCTTGCTGCAGAGGCGCTCTCCGCCAACGACTTCGACGATGCCGCAGACCGCGCACTGTTGAACAAGCTGTTGGAAGACGGCGAGCTCTCGGAGGAGTTCGAGAGCTACCAGGAGGCCGCGGCGCAGCTCGCGCTCGCAGTCTCCCCGGTGCCCCCGCCCGCATCCATGAAGGGGTCGCTGTTCGCGAAGCTCGACAGCTTCCCGCAGCAGAACCCGGTCGGCGGAGAGAAGGAGACCGCGGCCCCCGCGGGAGCCTCCGACGCCGGCACACCGTCGGCACCTGCCGACGCTGCTCCGCGGGACGCCGAGGGGGAGGGGCGGCCCAGGCTGTCTCTCGCACCGGAGCTCGAGACCGACGCCGACGAGCGTGACGCTGACGACGAACGACGCTCTGTCGCCGTCGGCGGTGGAGCCTCGAGCACCTCGACCGGAGACGACGACTTCGGGCCCGTGGAGACACGAGCCCGCGGCCGCTGGTTCCGCAGCAGCGCCCAAGCCATGTTCGCCGCGACTGCCGCGGTTGTCCTCGCCGTCGGCCTGTTCCTCGGCGGAGGCCTCGCCTTCGGCGGGTTCGGGCAGGACTCGCAGGAGCCGTCCGTTGCCGACGGCGACGTGGCGCTCATCCTCGCCGCCCCCGACGTCGACAGTGCTCGCACCGAGGCGGCCGGCGGCGGAACCGTCACGGTCTACTGGTCGCAGGAGCTCGGCAAGTCCGCGGTCGTCGCGGACGGCATGGCCCAGTTGCCCGAAGAGAACGACTACGAGCTCTGGTACATCGACGGGGAAGGTCCCGCACCCGCCGGGGTCCTGACCATGGCCGACGGCGCACCCGCAGTGAAGGTGCTCGACGGAACATTCGCGCCAGGCATGGCCGTGGGCCTCACAGTCGAGTCGAAGGGCGGATCCGCGACGGGCCTGCCGACGACCGACCCGGTCGCGGTCGTGCAGAGCTAGAGCGCACCGCCGAGAAGAACGATGAAGATCGACCTCAGAGCCCCCGAGCGGCATGTCCCTCGGGGGCTCTGTCGTGCCGCTTTGTCAACCCATCATCTTGCGATCAGACAGGGGCAATAGCCTCGCGAGCATGGCATCACCAGGCACGCCCCCAAACGCCCAAGCCAGCGAGTCCGCGAAGCACAGCACGGCGTCTTCGTCCGGCAGCGACTTCACGACCGGACACGCTCCGGCCAACAGCAGCACGCCCGCGACGCCAGCCCCGACGGGCAACGAGCCGGCGCTCAAGGCCGTTCCTCGAGCGGACGGCTCAGCGCCGAGAGTGCTCGTCTTCGGATCGACCGGCTACTTGGGAGGCCGCCTCGTGCCGAGGCTCCTCACCGCCGGCTACCGGGTGCGGGTGCTGGCCCGCAACGCCGGCCGCGTCGCCGCGTACGACTGGGGAGACCACGTCGACGTGGTCGTGGGCGACGCGGACGACCCGAAGGCCGTCGGCGAGGCCATGCAGGACATCGACGTCGTCTACTACCTCGTCCACGCCATGGGGTCCGGGTCCGACTTCGAACGCACCGACCTGCAGCTCGCCGAGAACGTGGCGGAGCAAGCCGCGAAGGCCGGCGTCTCCCGCATCGTCTATCTGGGAGGCCTGCACCCTGACGACGCGAAGCTCTCGAAGCACCTCCGCTCCCGCAAGGAGGTCGGCGAGGTCTTCCTGAAGTCGCCCGTCCCGACCATCGTCCTGCAGGCCGGCATCGTCATCGGCTCCGGCTCCGCGTCCTTCGAGATGGTTCGGCACCTCACCGAGGTGCTGCCCTACATGCCTGCCCCGCAGTGGGTGCGCAACCACATCCAGCCCATCGCCGTCCGCGATGTCCTCCACTACCTGCTTGGTGCCGCCCGCATCGAAGGAGACGAGAACCGGCCGCTCGACATCGGCGGCCCCGACGTGCTGAGGTACGGGCAGATGATGAACGGGTACGCCGTGAAGGCCGGCCTGCGTCAGCGGGCCATCGCTTCGCTGCCCGTCTTCACGCCAGGCCTCGCGTCTCGCTGGGTGAACCTCGTGACCCCGATTCCGAAGTCCATCGCCCGGCCCCTCGTCGAGTCGCTGCAGAACGAGTGCGTCGTCAAGAACCGCGACGTGGATGCGCTCATCCCGCCGCCCGAGGGCGGCCTCACGACCTACCTGCGGGCCGTCGAGCTGGCCCTCGGCCGGGAGAAGCAGCGAGCCACGGAAACGAGCTGGCGGGACGCGAACGTCCACAGCGCGCCAAGCGACCCGCTGCCCGCCGACCCGGACTGGGCGGGGCAGACGGTCTTCACCGATGAGCAGTCGAAGGAGAGCACGGTCTCACCCGAGGAGCTGTTCCGCGTCATCGAGGGCATCGGCGGTGACAACGGCTGGTACTCGTCGAAGCTGCTCTGGGGGGCTCGCGGCGTCATGGACAAGCTCGTCGGCGGGGTCGGGCTGCGTCGTGGTCGCACCAACCCGGACCGTCTCGCAGTCGGTGACGCACTCGACTTCTGGCGCGTCGAGACCATCGAACGAGGCGGCGAGCACGGCTCGCTCCTGAGGCTGCGGGCCGAGATGCGCGTCCCCGGGCTCGCGTGGCTCGAGATGCGGGCCATGCCGGTCGGCGACGGAGACAGCGAGTCGGATGCGCGCGGCGACGAGCTGAAGGACGGGGAGCGCATCCGCTCCCGCTACGAGCAGCGCGCCGTCTACTTCCCGCAGGGTCTCCTCGGCCGCCTGTACTGGGCAGCCGTGTTCCCCTTCCACGGGTTCATCTTCGCGACCATGGCGTCCCGCATCGTGGCGACGGCAAGCGCGAACGCGAAAGACTAAGCGCCGCCCGCCCGCTCCGCCCGCCCCGTCCCCCCCCGCCCGCCCCCCCCGCTCCGCCCCCGCCTCCCC
>NZ_PSXZ01000033.1:0-8389 GCF_002931375.1 Pseudoclavibacter sp. RFBJ3
TCCTGGGCTTGGTCGATGGAGCGCCCTTGATCGTCCCGTGTCGTCATGTGACAAGGCTAGTGTGCGGTTTCCGCAGACTGTGATTGACCCGAAAACGATGGGTTTCGAGGCGTGGGAGAACAGTTCGTTACAACTGCCGAAGGAGTGGGGCAGATGCGATACCTTGCCCCCGCAGGGGAAAGCCTTCCAGTCCATGTGGCCAACGCTCGAAGACAGAACAAGGATTCTTATGATGCACGACAAGAGCGATCTTGAAAGACGCAGCGTCCTGCGTGCAGCAGTGTGGGTCACCCCAGTGGTAGGAATCGCTCTGAGCGCGCCGGCCGCTTCGGCCAGCGTCGGAGGAACGCTGCGGTGGCGCAGCTGGACGTTCGCCGTCACGGGCGCGCCGTTCTACAAGCCCGGCGTGCAACTCGAGGCAGCGGGAGGGTCCTCCCCCGTCACCAGCGCATCGGTGCAGCTCGTTTTTGATCCCGTGGAGGAGACGGGGACCTGTTTCGGCCTGTCCAACGGCGCACAGGCGGGGTGGACGATGGGTGAATATGGGGACGACAACGTCGTCACGGCGTTCTGGGCCGGGTCGGTTCCTCCGGGCGAGGCGCTGCCCCCGGTGGCCTTTGACATGCGCTTCGACATCACCCCACTGGCGTTCACCGCGACGGCGCAGAGCCCCCAGGCAGCGTCTCCGGAGCCTCTCTTCGTCGAAGCCGCGACGGACTAACAGGCGCCGGCGCACAGTGTCAGCACGCGATCTGGGGCGAACGAGAGACGTCCGCGCATCGCGTCGAAGCTGCCGACAGTGCGCGTGGTGCAAGGACAGTGAGAGTGAGACGCCTCAAAACCGATGGGTTGCGAGATGCGCTCATTGCTCGTCTGCCAGTCACCTATGTCGGTGGTTGGCAATAGCTTCATCGCATTAGTGGTGACAGTCGCCACATGGGAGGTCGAAATGACTCTGTACATTGACGGGTCGTGGTCTGGGTGGTCCGGAGACACGATCGTTCAACTCACCGATGGATCGGTCTGGCGCCAAGAGGAGTATCACTATGAGTACCACTACGCTTACCGCCCCAAAGTCGAGGTAGTGAAGGGCAAGATGAGCGTCGCGGGGATGCGTAAAGCCGTGAAGGTGCGCCGACTCTAGCGGTCCTCGAGGGCAACGCATGTGCGTGGCCCCTCCGGCCAGGTGCGCTAAAGGAGGGCCTCGGTCGTGCACGCGCAGGCAACGGGGTGTATCTGAAAACATTAGGTTTTCGAGACGTTGAGGCGACTTGTTCGCGGAACCGCCACTCCCCCGCAAACCCAGGGTTGAACTTGTCTCGAAAACTCGCCTCATCATGAGTCGTCTCAGCCTGCTCCAGCTACGGGGTTTCTGAGGCAAACTGTCCGAGTGAGACTCCTCGGCTATACCCGCGTCAGCACCGCAACTCAGGATGCGCAGCTCCAGCTCGACGCACTCGTCGGCGTCGGCGTCCAGAAGCGCGACGTCTTCGCCGATGTGACATCCGGGAGTAGGGCTGCAATCGAGCGCCCGGGCATGAAGCGATTGCTCGAGCATGCAGAGGCCGGCGACACGGTTGTCGTGTGGCGTGTTGATCGTTTGGGGCGATCCCTCATCGACGTCCTCAACACTGTCAACCTGCTGCGGGAGCGCGGCGTAAACGTGCGCTCTGTCTCGGACGGTATCGATCCGGCGACGTCAACGGGCCGTCTCATGTTGAACATGCTCGCCACCCTCGCCGAGTACGAGCGTGAGCTTATCGTCGAGCGTGTGAATGCTGGTATCGCCGCAGCTCGCCAGAACGGTACGAAGTTTGGCCGGCCCCTCTCTGATCCTGCCCAGATCGCAGAGAAGCTCCGCGTCGTAGCCGACGCGCGCAAACGAGGTCGAACAGCAGAAGAAGCTGCTCGGCTCGTCGGGTGGAGTCGCGCGACGCTGTACCGTCACCAAAAAAGAACGCCGACCGCCTGAAGGACTGAAGTGGCACTGTGGTGCCGTCTCTGCCTGCCAGGCACTCACCCACCCCGCGTGCCCGTGTACCTGGTGCGGTAAACGCTCCTTCGAGATCGAACCCTCAGATGAGGGCAGTAGACGCTACGCCACGCGCAGTGGTTTCCCCAGGTCACCCAAGTCGGGTGACCACCATCACTAACATAGTGATAGCATCTGCATCACCCTGCAGGTCAGCGGTGCGGGCGGTCAATGACTTCACGGCCCCCACTATCGTTGTGATATCACTACGATTCAGTGCATTGGATCGCGAGCCTCTCTATCACTATCGATAGCCCTCCGCCTTGGGTCCGTGAGGCTCGACCGCTCAGTCTGAGGGGCAGTGCGGGAAGGATGTTGACTTGCGCAACCGTAGTGATGTAACTACGAGAGTGATAGCACTGCGATAGTAATGCTGAAAAGATTTCGGCTACAACTCTCCTCAGGCCTTGCTTGCCCTTGGGCCACGGCGTGCTCCCTAACAGGTCGCTGCGTGCGCGTTCGGTGACTATCAATCCCGGCATGCATAGTAGAAGCATAGTGATATCAGAACCGTAGTGACGGCGTGTTGCAAGCAGGACGCCGTCGCGCAGCCGTAGATTCGACCCATGATCATCTTGTTGGGAAGTCAAAAGGGTGGCCCCGGGAAGTCGACGATCGCCACGAATCTGGCCGTTGAGTTCGCGCGCCAAGGTAAGGACGTGGTCCTGGTGGACGCCGATCGTCAGCGTTCTAGCGCCAGGTGGCACGAGGATCGAGAAGAGCTGGGACGAGTACCAGCGCTCGCTTGCGTGGAAAAGCTCGGTAGCATCCACCAAACCTTGCTCGACCTGGATGGACGGTACGACGTGGTCCTCGTGGACGTCGCTGGTCACGACAGTAAGGAGATGCGCACCGGAATGACTGCTGCTGACAAGCTGGTGGTCGTCGTGCGCCCAAGCCAGTTCGATCTCGACACCTTGCCTCACATGAGCGAGGTAATCGAACAGGCACTGGACCTGAATCCCAGTCTCGACGTGCACGGCCTGATCACGCAAGCGCCTACGAACTCCAACGCCAGTGAGCGAGCAGACGCGGGGGAGTACCTCAGCGACTACCCCGTCATCAAGCCGCTTCGCACTGTTATTCATGAGCGCAAGGCCTACCGCGACGTCATCGGCGAGGGTCTCGGGGTTGTTGAGTGGTCGAATGCTAAGGCGAAGGCAGAGATCCAAGTGCTGGCAGAGGAGCTGATGCACTGATGGCCATTCGTAAGAGGCCAAGCGTCCACAAGGTCGACGAGGCGGCCATCGAAGCCTTCGCATCGGCTGCTGAAAGCGACAACTCGGGCAAGGACTACTCTCCGGTCCAGCCGCAACCCGCGCGGCGGGGGAGGGTGCCATCCTCCGGCTGGCCGGACAATGTCGCTCGCTCTCTACTAGTCCGATACCCCGATCCGGAACTCCCGGCGCTTCTCGCTGAGGTCGCTGCACTTGAAGAACGAAGCAACAACGCCACCGCCGTTAGGGCATTGCGCCGAGGACTTGAAATCCTGTTGAACGAGGCCAAGTCGAATCGTTGACACTATCGTAGTGATAGCACACGCTGACGCAGCAACGGTATACGCCCACCAAGCGCGGACGATGCCAGGGTGCCGATCCATCCGGGCTCCGACTCGATGCGGCAACGAAGGCGCTATCACGGTGGCTAGCGGAGTTCAATGAGTCGAAGAGGCGATGTCTGCTCCCTCGCGGGACGGCAGACTTCTTCCGTGACAACCACTCTCGACCCGAACCGGCTTGGCGCCGCGGAATCCTCATGGCGCACGATGCTTGTGGCCACAGGTGCCGTGCTCGGGGTGACGCTGCTCGCTGCCATCGGGGTTGCGGTTGTGCTGATCTCTGCCCCGCAGCCACTCGCCCTCCTCCCAGAGGTCATCGCTGCAGGACTTGCAGTTCACGCGCTCGGGTGCCTCGGCGCCCTTGGCGCGATCTTCAAGGCCACAGGGGTTACCGCCCGTTCCCTCGGGGTCACGCGCCCCAGCTGGCGGCTCTTGCACCTCGCGTGGCAGGTTCCTGCCACCATCGTCGCGGCTGTCGGAATGCAGGCGCTCGTTGCGGCCCTCATCGCTGGAGGGGAGGTCACCGGTGGGAGGCGTCTTGACACCGCGATCCATGGAGCTCAACCGGGAGTGCTCATCGTCGCGGTACTCGGCATCGCAGTGCTGACGCCGCTGTGGGAAGAGCTGTACTTCCGCGGCCTGCTGCAAGCGCGCATCACGCAACGCTGGGGCACGCTGGCAGCGGTCATTGCAACTGCAGTGATCTTCGCCGCGGTGCACGGCTACCTGATCCTCGTGCCCTACTACCTCGTTCTCGGATTCGCATTGAGCGGCCTGCGCGTCTTCCATCGGTCCCTGTGGGGTGCGCTGGTCCTCCACGTGACGGTGAACAGCATCGCCTCCGCCGTGCTCGTCACCTCACTTCGCTGACCCAAAACCGGGGCGCGAACACGGCGGAACGCGTGGAAGGCCTGCCGATGGCCGATGGCCGATGGCCGATGGCGACGGCTGACCAGGCCTCGCACCGGCGTCACGCATCCATGACGCCCAGTAGCCGACGCTCTCGTGACGCGAGTTGGGCGGGTCGTGGTGCGGGTGGAGTTCACCAGCTTCTTCCTCAGGCCAGCGCGATGAGTTTCAACGGCCTTCGGGCAAGCGAAAGGGGTTGGGACGGCTTGCCGTCCCAACCCCTGGCTCACGTGTCGAGATCAGTGCTCGTCGTAGTGGCCCTCGTGTGCAGCGTGCTTGTGACCGTCGTGCACGTAGTCGACGTGGTCGTCGTGCTGGACGGCGTCGTGGCCGCAGTTCTCGCCGTGCGCGTGCTGCTCGGGGGAGTGCTCCGCGACGCTCTCGTGCTCGTCGTAGTGGTCGTCATGCAGGGCGTGCTTGTGTGTGCCGTGCACGTAGTCGACGTGATTGCCGTGCTGGACAGCGTCGTGGCCGCAGTTCTCGCCGTGCGCGTGCTCGTCGACGGAATGCTCGGCGTGCAGTTCTGTGGTGCTCATAAGTGGGTGCTCCTTGGGGTCAGGTGTCATGTCTGGGAGTGCTCCTCGAGAACGTGCGTGATGGCGTCGTCGATCACGTGCGCGATGTGATGGTCTGCCAATTGGTAGAGCACTTCGCGCCCGGATCTCGTCGAGGTGACGACACCGGCAGAGCGCAAGTTCCTGAGGTGCTGCGAGACGAGCGGCTGGGACAAGCCGCTGCGTTCCACGAGTGAGTTCACCGGCGATGGGCCCTCGCTGATGAGCCGTACGAGCAGCAGGCGCGATTTCGAACCCAGCACCTTGAAGAGCTGGGCAGTTTCAGACAAGCCGTCTCGTGCGTTCACGACGCCAGTCCACCATACATATGCACAGGTTGCAATACATGAATGTACTGGCTGACTCGAGAAGCTCTCGTGGCCTCCTCTTGGCGTTCTCTCGAAACGCTTCCTGGCCTTGCGGGCCCTGTACTCCGCACGAACCTCGTTGAGGAGGAACTCCTTCACTGTCATGGCTGCTCGGCGAGCTTGGGGTCACACGCTCCGTCTGGGTGCGCGTTCCACTCAGCTCGAGGTACTTCCCGACGCGGGATGCAGTTTCGTGCTGTGCCGGAGAAGTGGATGCATGAACATGAACACGGTGACGACAATCATGACATTGCCATCCTCTCCCTCCTGTCGGGACAACCACTCATCGGCACGGCCCTCACGATCTCCGTGACGGCACTCAGATCGACGTTGTCCAGCACTTGCCTTCGAGTTCGGGTCGGCGGGGCCCACCTATCCTCTTCATCCCTGCGCTTGGTGTTCCGGTCAACTACTACTCACGAATGCTCAGCGCGTGGGCGGGAGACGGTCGCCACATCATCGCCCTCGAACTACGCGGCATGCCTCTCACCCCTCTCTCGTGTGTGCGCCGGCAGCGGTACGGATACTCCGCATTGATCAGGAACGATCTGCCCGCCGTGGCCGACGCTCTTCTCCCAGGCGCCGCCCCGTTCATCGTCGTCGGGCACAGCCTCGGCGGGCAGCTCGCTCTTCTTGCAGCCGCCGCTCGGACCATTCGTCCTTCCGCAGTCGTGACGATCGCCAGCGACACCAGCTCGTCAGCCGCGGATACCAACCCATTCCAGCGGGCCGGACGGCTCGCGCAGGTTCGATCGGTTGCAGCTATCTGCGCTCTTTTCGGATACTGGCCGGGCGATCGGCTAGGTTTCGGCGGCCGACGGGGGCGGAGCCTGATGCGGGACTGGTGCTACGAGGGGGAGCACGGTCAATACCAGCTTCACTCGGATGCTACCGACTGCGCGAGTTTGTTGAGCAACCTCGAGATCCCGCCTCTCCTACTCACTTTGAAGGGCGACAGGGTGATCCCCCCGCTTGCGGCCACCCATTTGCTTCAACGTCTTCCACCACACGCTGATACCCGTGAGTTCCCTCACCACTCTCATCATTTTCGGTGGGCACGCGATAGCTGGCAGCCCGTCACTAACGCCGTCGACGCCTGGGCTACGAACAAGGAACGCTAAACCGATGAGGTCACCGGCTGCACGCCGAGAGTTCCCCGGACGAGCAGTCGCCTGGTCCAAGTACAGGCCCAAGTTCGATGATCGCGGTGTAGTGCGGATCCGCGCACGCAGAACGCCGGGGCCCGAGAAGTGGGGTCGGAGCCGCGACTCCCACCTCATCACTGGCAGCTCCTCATTGGCAATAGGAAGTGCAGACTCGTCGAACCCCTGCGGCGAAACGGCCAGCCTCACGGCGGACTGCAGCTGGTGCACCAACGCCGCGTACGGAGAAAGCGCTAGCAGTGCAAGTGCCTCGCGTGATCGTGCTTCGCAGGTCAGTTCTGGGGTGCGCAGGGAACCTCTACGTCAAACTTGAGCCCAGCGATGGAGATGAACTGCCAGCCTTGGTTTTCGCCGTTCTGCGTGTAGAGCATCGTTGACCCCGTCGGGAAGGTGGCGAACCTGAAGACGTCGAAGAAGTCGGAGCCTTCGGGTGTGGCCTCATCGTCTCCCTCTCGATGGAAGGGGTCCGCAAGGGTGCCGGCGCCGACCCCTGCCGCTAGCTCGGTCGGTGTAATCGACTGGGGCGCAACGCTGAAGCCGACGGCGTCCCAGTAGGTTGCACGCCAGCCTGAGTTGGCGACCGATGAGATGTCGAAGACCGTCAACTCGAAGTTTGTTGGCGTGAAAGCCGCTCCCGTGCTGTCGACGAACTCAAAGGTCAGCGTCTGCGTGGGGACAAAGGTCGATGCCGGCGCGGTGGTGCCTTCAGCACGCTGGTTGAGAACCAGTGAGCCAGCCGCGCCGAAATCGTCGAACTGGTAATCTTCGCTGCCATCATCGGCCCCGCCGCCGTTCCATCCGGAACTGTCATCAGTGAGGTTGTGGGAGATGTCGTTCTGGGTGGTGATCGTCCCCGGCCCAAGCGTGGAGACAGCTCTCACCGTGTAGGTGATGGCGCTACCGGGGACGGTTGCAACCCATTCGGATGGATCACCTGCGACTGTGACAGCGGTCGCCGTGGCTGTCGCGGTGCACGGCAGGTTTGATGCAGCCGCCAATGGCGCTGCAGAGGCGACACTGATAATTGGAATGCTCCATGCTGCTGTGGAAACAATGGTGCGTCGAGAGATGTGATTGGGTTGCGTGGTGCTCATGGTTCTGGACTCTCCTGGGACTGTAAGGGTGCGTTCGGTTGGTGGTTCGGGCGGGACAGAAGGTTGGTGATGCGTATCTCTTCGAAATGGCCGTCATCTTTGAGGTACTCAGGCTTGGCTGACTCGGGTGGTAGTCGTAGCGTCTGATCGAATCAGTTTTGAATCGGTAACCGTGCGTGCTTGCCGCGGCGTGATCTGACGCTCCGGTAGTCGGTGTTGCCGACGCGGTGCACGCGCAGGTCGTTGGTGGTGCCCGCACGTCCCGGCGGCATGCCGGCCACGACCACGACGACGTCGCCTGCCTGGGCGAGGCCGTTCTCGATGAGGTACTTGTCGACCTGCCTGATCATCTCGTCCGTGTGGGTGACGCGGTCGACGAGGGCCGCTTTGACGCCCCAGTAGAGGTTCATGCGGCGAGCGATGTGCGGCGACGGGGTGAACCCGAGCACGGGGATCTCGGTGCGCAGGCGAGCCATCCGGCGGACCGAGTCACCGGACTCCGTGAACACGCAGTAGTACTTCGCCTTGAGGAACTCGCCGACCTCGGACGCGGCGAGGGTGATCGCGCCGCCCTGCGTGAAGGGCTTCGTGCCCAGCGGCGGGATGCGGTCGAGGCCGTGCGTCTCGGTCGACTCGATGATGCGCGCCATGGTGCGCACCGCCTCGATCGGGAACGCGCCGACGCTGGTCTCGCCGGAGAGCATGAGCGCG